>CAJXIS010000008.1 GCA_913054115.1 uncultured Acidimicrobiaceae bacterium
TTCACCACCCTGGGCACCGGTCGCATGGACCAGATGATCGACGGCATCGACCCGCTCACCCGCAAGCGCTTCATGCACCACTACAACTTCCCGCCGTTCTCGACGGGCGAGACGGGCTTCATGCGGGGCCCGAAGCGCCGCGAGATCGGCCACGGTGCCCTCGCCGAACGGGCACTGTTCCCGGTGGTGCCGAGCTTCGAGGAGTTTCCCTACACGCTGCGCCTCGTCTCCGAGGTGCTGTCGTCGAACGGCTCGACCTCGATGGGCTCGGTCTGCTCGGCGTCGTTGTCGATGATGGACGCAGGTGTGCCGATCAAGGCGGCGGTGGCCGGCATCGCCATGGGCCTCGTGTACCAGGATGGCAAGTACGTGACGCTGACCGACATCCTCGGCATCGAGGATGCCTTCGGCGACATGGACTTCAAGGTGGCAGGCACGGCCGAGTTCGTGACGGCACTGCAGCTCGACACCAAGATCGACGGCATCCCCGCCGACGTCCTGGCGGACGCCCTGAACCAGGCCAAGGAGGCTCGCCTGGCGATCCTCGAGGTCATGGCCGGTGCCATCCCCGAGCCGCGGCCCGAGGTCGGCGAGCACGCCCCCAAGATCAAGAGCTTCGAGATCCCGGTCGAGAAGATCGGCGAGGTCATCGGTCCCAAGGGCAAGATGATCAACACGATCCAGGCCGAGACCGGTGCCGACATCAGCATCGACGACGACGGCATGGTCGGCATCGTGTCGGTCGCCTCGCCCGACATCGCCAAGGTGGAGGAGGCCACGCGTCAGATCATGCTGATCGTGGATCCGCCCACCGCCGAGGTCGGTGCGCTGTACACGGGCAAGGTGGTCAACATCACCAAGTTCGGTGCGTTCGTCAACATCCTCCCGGGCCGTGACGGCCTGGTGCACATCTCGAAGCTCGGTGGCGGCAAGCGCATCGACAAGGTCGAGGACGTGTTGGAGCTGGGCCAGACGATCGAGGTCGTGGTCGAGGACGTCGATCCCAACGGCAAGATCTCGCTCAAGCCCGTGGGTGACGCCCCCCAGCGTGACAGCAGGCGCGACGACAAGCCCGCAGCCGAGAGCGCACCCGTCGAGGCCGACGACAGCGCCGACACGGTCGACGAGGCAGGCTCCGACGAGGCAGACTCCGACGAGGCACCGGCCGACGAGGCAGGTTCCGAGGAGTCCAACGGTTCCGACGAAATCGTCGAGGCCCGGTTCGAGGACGCCTTCGCCTCCGAGCTCGAGGCCGTGCACGGCGATCTCGGCAACGCCGCACCCGCCAACCGCGGTGGTGGCGGTGGCGGTCGCGGTCGCCGACGGGGACGCTGAGCGCCTTGACCACCGGGGCCCGCTCGGCGGGTCCGAACGTCGCGGCCATGGAGGCGGGGCAACCCGCTCCAGTGGTCCGGACGACACATCTCGACGACGGCCCGACCGTCGTGTCCGAGTGCTGGGCGGGAGCGCACTCGGTCGCGGTCGGTGTCTGGGTCGGCGTCGGGAGTCGTGACGAACCGGCGGCGGGAGCCGGTGCGTCACACTTCCTCGAGCACCTCCTGTTCAAGGGCACCGAACGCCGGTCGGCACGCGCCATCGCCGAGTTGGTCGATGGCACGGGCGGGGAGATGAACGCCGCCACCGGCAAGGAGTTCACGGCGTTCTACGCCCGCCTGCCGGCCCAGGACCAAGACCTGGCCGTCGACCTGTTGGGTGACGTGCTCTGCGATCCGGCCCTGCGTGCGGCCGATGTCGAGACCGAACGGCGTGTGATCCTCGAGGAACTCCACCTCCAGGAGGACGATCCGGGTGACGTTGGGGCCTCGTTGCTCGATGAGGCACTGTTTCCCGGCCACGCCCTCGGTCGAGAGGTCCTCGGAACGCGTGACACGGTCGAGAAGCTCGACCGGGACGAGATCGCCGCGTTCCATGACCGTTGGTACCGGTCTCCGAACCTGGTGCTGGCCGCGGCCGGGGTCGTCGACCACGATCGCCTGGTGGAAAGCGTTGCCGCTGCGTTCGAGGGACGGGGCGGTGGTGAGGTGCCGGAACGGTCCGCACCGGAGGCCCTGCCGTGCGGCGACCGGGAGCTGCGGCGCCCGACCGAGTCTGTGCACGTCGCCTGGGGCTGGCGGTCGATCCATCGCCACGATCCGCGGCGCCGGGCACTGGCCCTGGGCGTCTACGTCCTCGGTGGCGGCCTCTCGAGCCGGCTGTTCCAGTCCGTTCGGGAGGATCGGGGCCTGGCCTACAACGTGTTCGCCGGCACTCACCTCTACAACGATGCCGGTGCGCTGAGCGTCCACGCGGCGACCGAACCGGATCGGGCCGACGAACTGCGGCAGGTGGTCGAGGCCGAGGTGGCCGCCGTGGCCGAACACGGCATCACCGCCGACGAACTCGAGATCGCCCGACGTGGCTTCGAGGGAGCGCGCCTGTTGGGCCTCGAGGACTCCGGGAGCCGCATGTTCCGGTTGGGCAACGGCCAGAGCCTCTACGGTCGTGTCGAGTCGCTGGACGAGTTCGTGGTGTCGCTGCGGGCGATCCGGCTGGACGAGGTCAACGCCGTGCTGGCCGAGGTGCTGGCGTCGGTGGCCACGGTCGCTGTGGTGGGTCCCGCTGCCTGATCGGGCGTAACCACCCCGGCCGGACGCGTGCCGGGCGCTAGCCTCGCCGCCATGAGCGCCCCTGAGTCCGGAGGTTCCGGCATCCGCCGCGTCGGCGTGCTCGGGGCTGCCGGTCGCATGGGCCGGGCCACCTGCGACGCCGTCACTGCCGCTCCCGGCCTGCAGCTCGTGGCCGTGGCCGACCCGTTCGCAGTGGGCGACGAGGTGGCCGGATGTACGGTGCTCGGGGGTGCCGCCGACCTGGTCAAGGCGGGTGTCGACGTTGTCGTCGACTTCACCGTCGCCGACTCCGCCAGGGTCAGCCTGCCGGTCGTCGCAGCCGCCGGGGTCCACGCCGTGGTCGGCACCAGCGGCCTCGACGAAGACGACCGGGCGTCGCTGGACGCCGCCTTTTCGTCGAGCGCATGCCTGATCGTTCCCAACTTCGCCATCGGCGCCGTCCTCATGCAGCGCTTCGCCGAACTGGCCGCACCGTGGTTCGACACCGCCGAGGTCATCGAGCTGCACCACGATGCCAAGGTCGATGCGCCCTCCGGTACGGCGCTCGCCACGGCCGAACGCATGGCGGCGGCATCGACCGAATGGGCCGACGATCCGACCGAGCACGAGACGGTTCGAGGAGCGAGGGGCGGCGCCGGTCCGGCCGGCATCCGACTCCACTCCGTGCGGATGCGGGGGATGGTCGCCCATCAGGAGGTGCTGCTCGGCACCACGGGCCAGACCCTCACGATCCGCCACGACCTCATCGACCGGGACGGCTTCATGCCCGGCGTGGTCGTGGCTGCGCTCGGCGTCGCCGGCACCGGGTGCACGGTCGGCCTCGATGCCCTGCTCGGCCTCTGAGCCTTCGATGACCGGTTGGCCGGGTGTCCGGCTGCTGCTGCGCCCCTGGTGGCTGTTGTCGCACGTGACGATCGTCGCGCTGCTTGTGGTCGCCGTGAACCTGGGGTTCTGGCAACTCCGTCGCCTCGACCAACGCCAGGCGTACAACGCCCTCGTCGAGGAGCGTTCCGTGTTGCCGCCGGTGTCGATGGCAGGGCTGGTCGGGGGTGGGGATCCCGACGAAGTCGCCTATCGGTCCTTCGAGGCGTCGGGCGTGTTCGACGTCGACCGCGAGGTGTACCTGGCGAACCGGTCGCTGAACGGACTGCCTGGCGTCCATGTCGTGACCCTGCTCGTGGGCACCTCGGGGGTGGTTGCGGTCGATCGGGGCTTCGTGCCCCGTTCCGTGTACCTGGCGGGCGATCCTGCTGTCTGGGCACCCTCGGGCGGTGAGGTCGTCGTGGCCGGTCGGGTCCGGGTCGCCGGCACCAGCCGTGGCGGCCACGGCGACGAGGTCGATCGCGTCGACGTGGCGGATCTTTCCGAACGGTGGAGCGTGGCGCTGCCGGCCGTCTACGTCGAGTCCGGTACCGGGGTGGGGGTGGGTGCGATCCCTGTCGGTGTTCCGGCGCCTCCGCTGGACGAGGGTCCGCATCTGGGCTACGCGGTGCAGTGGTTCGTGTTCTTCACCATCGGGCTGATCGGCTACCCGTTGGTGCTGGTCAGGCTGGCGCGACGGGATCCCGATGTGGACGATGTCGACGACGTGTCCGGCGACGCTGCGGGCGGCCCACTTGACGGCTGACCGGCGAATCCCCACTGGTACCGTGCACCGCATGCCCGTCACCAGCGACTCCGGACTGCTCGTCATCCACGGGCTCCGGGTCCGGGGCCTGACCGAGACGCCGGAGCTCGCCGTCGTGATCGGCATGGATGAGGGTGATGTCGGGGCACGCCTCGGCGGCATGGACGAGGCTGGGTATGTGCAGCGCCGCGACGGGCGTATGCCGGGATGGATGCTCACGAGGGAGGGCCGAGCCCACGGTGAGGTGCTGCTCGCTGCCGAGTTGGACGCTGCGGGGGAGCGCGAGGCCGTCGCCGACCTGTACCGCCGCTTCCTCGAGGTCAACCAGGGCTTCCTCGCTCTGTGCACCGACTGGCAGCTGCGCACGGTCGATGGTGAGGAGGTCATCAACGACCACACCGACCCGGGGCACGATGCCGCGGTCATCGCCCGCCTGGCGGAGGCGGACGCCGTCGTGCAGCCGGTCTGTGCCGAACTGGCCGGTCGCCTCGCACGCTTCGACGGCTACGGTCGGCGCTTCGGCGAGGCACTCCGCCGCGTCGAGGTCGGCGAGGTCGAGTGGTTCACCCGGCCGATGATCGATTCGTACCACACGGTGTGGTTCGAGTTGCACGAGGACCTGTTGGCCACGCTCGGCATCGAGCGGGCCAGGGAGGGCGTACAGGCATGACGACGGAACCGAGGTTCGGTCGGGTGTTGACCGCCATGGTCACTCCGTTCGCCGAAGATGGTTCGCTCGACCTCGAAGGCGCCGCCACGTTGGCGCGTTGGCTCGTCGAGCAGGGCAACGACGGACTGGTCGTCGTGGGGACGACCGGCGAGGCGCCCACGCTCACGCACGACGAGCAGATCGAGGTGGTGGCGGCGGTCGTCGAAGCGGTCGATGTGCCGGTCATCGCCGGTGCCGGGAGCAACGACACCCGTTCGGCGGTCAGGAACACCGAGCGCTGCGCCGAGGTGGGCGCCGCCGCCATCCTGACCGTGACGCCGTACTACAACCGGCCCTCCCAGGCGGGGCTGGTCGACCACTTCACCGCAGTGGCCGAGGCCTCGGACCTGCCGGTGATCCTCTACGACATCCCGCCCCGTGCGGGCCGCAAGATCGAGACTGCGACACTGCTGCGCCTCGCCGACGAGGTCGAGACGATCGTGGCCGTCAAGGACGCCGCCGGCGACGTCGCCGAGACCGCCCGCCTGATCGCCGCCGCCCCCGAGGGCTTCGAGGTCTACAGCGGCGAGGATTCGCTGACGCTGGCACTGTTGGCCGTGGGTGCCGTCGGCACGATCAGCGTGGCGTCCCACTGGGTCACGCCCGAGTTGGTGCGCATGTTCGAGGAGTTCTTCTCCGGCGATCACGCTGCCGCCCAGGCGTCGAACCGACGGCTGATCCCCTCCTACGACTTCGAGTCGGACGACCTGCGGCCCAACCCGGTGCCGAGCAAGGCGATGATGAAGGTCCTGGGCCTGCCCGGCGGCGACTGCCGTCTGCCGATGGGGCCCGAGCCCGAATACCTCCAGGACGAGGCCCGCCGGGTGTTGGCCGACCTCGGCCGCGCCTGAGGCTCCACGCATGGCCGCCCCCGTCACCATCACCTTCCTCGGCGGACTGGGAGAGATCGGCCGCAACTGTGCGGCGCTCGAGTGCGAGGGCCGCATCGTCCTGCTCGACTGCGGGCAGCTGTTCCCCGACGACCTGCCGGGTGTCGATGCGGTGCTGCCCGACTTCACCTGGCTGCTCGAACGTGCCGACCGACTCGAGGCCTGCCTCATCACCCATGCCCACGAGGACCACATCGGCGGCCTGCCGTACCTGCTGCGCCACCTCGAGGTGCCGATCTACGGTTCGCCGTTCACGCTCGGCATGGTGTCGGGCAAGCTCAAGGCGGCGGGCATCCGCCTTCCCGAGTTGGTGGCGCTGGGCGACCACGACCGTCGCCAGGTGGGTCCGTTCGACTGCGAGTTCCTGCCGGTCACGCACTCGACGCCGAGTGGCCTGATGACCCTGTTCGGGACCCCGCAGGGCCTGATCCTGCACTCCAGCGACTTCAAGCTGGACCCGACGCCGGTCGATGGCCGGGTCACCGACCTGCCCCGCCTCCGGGAACTCTCCGCCGGCCCCGGGATCCGGCTCCTCCTGGCCGACTCCACCAATGCCGACTCGGCGGGATCATCGACCAGCGAATCGTCGATCGGACCCGTGCTCCGAGGCGTGTTCGACGACAACGAGGGGCGGCGCCTGATCATCGGTGCCTTCTCGAGCCACGTGCACCGCATCCAGCAGATCGCCGACGCAGCGGCCGCGACGAAGCGGACGCTCGTGGTGCTCGGCCCCTCGATGGTCCGCAACGTCACCTTGGCGCGTGAACTCGGGCTGCTGAAGGTGTCCGACAAGATGATCGCCACCGCCGACGACATCGAAGACCTGGACCCGGAGCGGACCTGCGTCGTGTGTACCGGTTCGCAGGGCGAGCCCAGGGCGGCCCTGGCGCAGATGGCACAGGGGCGACACCGACACCTGACGATCGGCGAGGGCGACACCATCGTGTTCTCCTCGCACCCGATCCCCGGCAACGAGGCGGCGATCTCCCGCCTCCACAACGCCTTGGCCCGACGGGGTGCACGCCTGGTCCACAGCGGTCAGCTCGGCGTCCACACCACGGGCCACGGCAAGCGCGAGGAGTTGCGCGAGCTGCACGAGGCCGCCGACCCGGAGCTGTTCATCCCGGTCCACGGCGAGTACGCCCACCTCGTCGCCCACCACGGGCTGGCGTTGGAGCGGGGAATGGATCCGGACCGGGTCGTGCGCTGCACCGACGGCGACCAGATCCGACTCACCGACAACGGACTGGAACCCGCGGGTCGGGTCTCGGGCGAGTACGTGATGGTCGATGAACGCGGGCAGACACTGGGCGAGGACCTCGTCGAGGAACGACGGGCTCTTTCCGGCGAGGGGTTCGTCCTGGTCCGGGTCGTGGTCGACGGCAAGCGGGGTCGCCTCGCCGAGCCGCCGTTCGTCGAGAGTCGGGGCTGGGTGGACGCCGACGGGCGGAAGCAGTGGCATGCAGATGTGGCGGCGGTCGTGCGCGATTCCGTCGAGGCCGTGCTCGATGAGGGGGAGCGGGATCCCGCCCAACTCGCCCGACGTGTCCGCCGGGCGACCGGAAAGCTGGTGTCGTCGCGGACCGGCCGTCGACCGTCGCTGGTACCCGTGGTCGAGGTGCGCTGAGACCCGACGAGGTCTGCGGAATCTCGCGAATGGCCCGTTGACCAGCCGTGACGCGGGCGGGGCCACCCTGATTCTGTCACACCCCGGTGGTACGTTTGGAGGGCCATGAGCACCAAGTCAGCGCGCCCGAAGACGGGCGCCAAGCCCCGCAAGGGCGCGGGGACCGGATCCGGTACGCCTCCGGCCCGGTCCGAGGGTGATCCCCTGGCACGCCGCATGCTGCGGGCGGCATTCGCCGACCGTGGGAGCGAGTTGCTCGGGCTCTGCCTGGTTCTGGGCGGGCTCCTCGCCGGCCTCTCGATCTACTTCGAACGGGCCGGATTAGTGGGCCGGCTGGTCGACGACGCCGCCAGTTGGTCGGTCGGCCTCACCAAGTTGGTGCTCCCAGTGGCGATGGTGCTGCTCGGCTTCGCCATGTTCCGCGAGCGTTACGAGTTCGGCGAGATCACCAAGCGGATGCCGGTCGGTGGCGTCCTCTGCCTTGGCGGACTCACCGGGTTGTTCCACCTCGGTCGGGGCACACCCGGGGTCGACGACGGTGCCGATGCCCTGGGCGGCGCCGGTGGGCTGATCGGCCTCGGTGTCGGCGGGGGCCTCGATGCAGCGGTGGCCACATGGGGTGCCGTGCTCATTCTCTGCGGGTTGGTGCTGGTCGGCCTCGCCGTCGTCACCCGCACCACCGCACGCCAGGCGGCGGCCGGCACCGTCCGGGGGCTCCGGCCGGTCGGACGGGCGTTCGTCGATGCCTTCAAGAGCCTGCTGACCCCGCCGGGTGGCGTCGATGAACCCGTGTTGCATGTGCCCGAACCGACGACCCCGGAACCGGTCCCCGAGCCGGAGGCTGCCTCTGTTGGACAACCTGCAGACGACGCGCCGGCGCCGAAGCGACGGAAGCGCAGGCATGCGACTCCGGCGGACACCGGCCAGGGTGGTGAGCAGCTCACGATCGAACTCGGACCGGCGACGGCGGGGTCTCCCTGGAAGCTGCCGTCCACCAGGGCATTTGCGCTTTCGTCCACCCACGACGTTGACGCCAAGGCGGTCGAGGCCCGGGGTATCCGCCTGGTCGAGGCGTTGGCGGCCCACGGCGTCGAGACCCGCCTCGTCGACATGACCGTCGGTCCCACCGTCACCCGCTATGCGCTCCAGGTCGCCGAGGGCGTCAAGGTCGGCCGCATCACCAGCCTGGCGAAGGACATCGCCTATGAGTTGGCGGCCGCCGATGTGCGGATCCTCGCCCCTATTCCCGGCCAGCGGGCCATCGGCATCGAGGTCCCCAACGAAGAGCGCGAGGTCGTGGCGCTGGGCGACATCCTGGCGTCGCCGGAGGCGGCCAAGGCCACCCATCCGCTCGAGGCTGCCATCGGCCGCGACATCAACGGCCGGCCGGTGATGCTCAACCTGGCGACGATGCCGCACATCCTCATCGCCGGTGCCACCGGTTCCGGCAAGTCGTCGTGCATCAATGCGCTGGTCACCTCGATCCTCGTGCGTTCCACGCCCGATCAGGTGCGGATGATCCTGATCGACCCGAAGCGGGTCGAGATGGGCCAGTACGAGGGTGTGCCGCACCTCCTCACGGCTCCGGTCACCGATCCGAAGAAGGCCGCCAACGCCCTGCACTGGGCGGTCAAGGAGATGGAGCGCCGCTACGACGTCCTGTCGGCGTGCGGCTTCCGCGACATCACGGGCTACAACGCCGCCTTCGACCGGGGCGACCTCGAGGCTCCGTTGGGTGCCACCGACGACGAGGGCGAGCCCACCCGGTACGAGCGGATGCGGTTCATCCTGATCGTGGTCGACGAGCTCTCCGATCTCATGATGGTCGCCGCCCGCGACGTCGAGGACTCGATCTGCCGGATCGCACAGATGGCACGAGCGGTCGGCATTCACCTGGTGATCGCCACCCAGCGGCCGTCGGTCAACGTGATCACGGGCGTCATCAAGGCCAACATCCCGGCGCGGCTGGCGTTCGCCGTGTCGAGCCTCGCCGACAGCCGCGTCATCCTCGACCAGCAGGGAGCCGAACGCCTGGTCGGCAAGGGCGACATGCTCCTGCTCGGCCCCAGTTCCAGCACGGCCCAGCGCATCCAGGGTGCCTGGGTGGGGGAGGACGAGGTCCGGCAGATCGTGCAGGCGTGGCGCAAGCAGGCCAAGGCCGTGGAGGCGGGCGACGATGGCGAAGAGGTCACCGACGAGACCCCGGTGGTCGACAGCACGGCCGCCGGCGGCTTCGTGGGGGAGGGCGACGGTCGGTCGACTGCCCCCGCCGCACCCGCTGGTCCCATCGACATCACCGCCGAGCACCAGCGTCCGACCGGTGGTTCACCCGACGATGATGAACTGCTCGAGGAGGCCCGACGGCTGGTCGTGTCGAGCGGGCTCGGCTCCACGTCGATGTTGCAGCGCAAGCTCCGGGTCGGGTTCGCCAGGGCGGGCCGGCTGATGGACCTGCTCGAGGAGGCCGGCGTGGTTGGTCCCTCCACCGGCTCCAAGCCCCGTGAGGTGCTCGTTGACGCCGAAGGGCTCGACAACCTCTCCGAACAAGGCTTCTAGGCCGGAGTTCGCACGGTCTGCTGCATAGGGTGCACTAAGTGCGATCTATGCAGTAGTTGGTTCCCTATTCGGCTACATTGGTAGCAGGTATCCGGCCGTCGTTGTGAGGAGCAGGTAGATGCGGCTCAATGTTGCTGCACGACTGAGGACTGTCACCGAGGGGCAACATGGGTACTTCACCCGTGCCCAGGCCCAGGCAGGGGGTGTTGCGGGCTTCGAACTCGACCGCGCTGTTGCCTACGACCAGATAGTCCGCCTCGATCACGGGGTGTACCGCATCGTGGGAGCGGGCGTCGATCTCCACGCGGAACTGCGGGTGGCCTGGCTGCGTCTCACCCCCGCTCGAGGCGCACGTGAGCGAACCCGTTCGCCGACGCTGTGGGTGTCCCACCGTTCGGCCTCCAGGATCCTCGGACTGGGCGACTACCTTGCCGACCACCACGAGTTCATCTCGATCCGACGGCTCCAGCCGCGCTTCGAGGTCGGGGTCCATGTCCGCAGTGGTGGTCTGAGCCGGCACGAATGGGTCGTACGCGATGGATTTGCCGTCACGTCACCGTCGCGGACACTGGCAGACCTTGTCCGGCAGGAGGGCGATCTCGGTCACCTCGGCCGGTTCGCCTCTGATGCCCTGGCAACGGGCGTTGCAACACCAGACCAACTACAGGAAGCGATGGGACGACATCTCGAACTGGATGCGATTCTCGAAATGGCCATGAAGTAGCGGTGGACAGTCGCGAGGAGGGGCAACACGAGGTACTCGTCATGCAGCCAGCGCCTCCTACGGGCCCCGGACTCCCGTACGCGACGCCCCAGTCCTTCGATGCCGCCATCAAGGATCTGATCGCCAGTGCAGCGCAGGACTCAGCACACTCGATTGCCGAGCTCCGTCGACAGTTCGCCTACGACCGGCTGCTCACCCGGGTCTTCACCCTCCAGCCGCAGCACTGGGTCCTCAAGGGTGGGGCCTGCCTTCTGGCCCGCATTCCCGGTCACGCCCGTCACAGTCAGGACATCGATCTGTACTTCCAGCGTGAGGTTGACAGGGCAGGGGCGGACCTGACGGAGGCGGCTGACGCCGACCTTGGCGATTTCTTCACCTTCGATGTCGAACAGGCGCGAGATCTCGTCGGTCCCAATGCGGGGGCTCGCTTCAGGATCACCGACTATCTGGGACCCAAGGTGTTTGTCGGCTTCGGTGCCGACGTCGTGGTTGCGACCAACATGACCGGCACTCCAGATGTCCTGCCCGGCCTCTGTTCGATCCAGGTCGACGGACTCCCCACTGCCGCTTATCGGACCTATCCGGTCGTCGACCACATCGCGGACAAACACGCTGCGATGCTCGACACCTACGGAGGCCGGGCGAGTAGCCGTTACCGCGATCTCGTCGACCTCGTGCTGCTCGCCACGACCCAACGCCCGACCGCTGCCGGCCTGCATTTCGCACTGCTCTCCGAGTACCGCCATCGGGCCATCGCCGTGCCGAGCGAGGTCACGTTGCCCTCGACCGCATGGTTGGCCGGCTACGAGATCGAGGCAGCACGCGTACCGGCGCCATTTCACACCTCGGTCGATGAAGCCCTTGCCATCGTCAAGGATCTCATCGAACCGATCCTTGCTGGTCGGGTGTCCGGCGCCTGGGACCCCGAAGCCCTGGGCTGGGTCGACGGCTGACACGGGCTCGGGTGTTGGCGGTCCAGCGGCGCCGGCCGTGGGTCGCCGCGGTGTTCCACCGAAGTGACTGTGTGTGGTTGCTTCAACTGGCACCACGACGGCCGGTAGCGTCGGGGCGTGGTTCAGAACCTGATTGTCCTAGCGCTCGGCGTGGCCGGGTTGACGGTCGCCGCCGACCGGTTCGTGGTCGGGGCGGCGCAGGTGGCCGCCCGGATGCGGGTCTCGACGGTGGTGACCGGCGCCCTCATCATCGGCTTCGGCACGAGCGCTCCCGAGCTGGTCGTCTCTACCCTGGCGGCGCTGACCGAGGGGGCCGAGGGCACGTCCCTGGCGATGGGCAACATCGTCGGCTCGAACATCGCCAACCTCACGCTCGTGCTGGCCATCCCGGTGCTCGCGTTCGGGCACGTGGAGATCGAGACGGGGGTCAAGCGTCAGGCCGGGATCTCCGCAGCTGGGGTCATGGTCTTCGCCTTCCTGCTCTGGCGCATGGATCCCTCAGCCTGGTGGGGGCTGCTGCTGCTGGTGCTGACGTTGGCTGCCTTCAGGGCCGTCATTTGGTTCGGCGAGCGGTTCGGCGGCGTGCCACCGCCCGACACTTCCGAGGGACCGGGGCCCTGGATCTGGACGGTGGTCGGGCTGGTCGGGACGGTCGGCTTCGCCTATCTGGTGGTCTGGTCGGCGACGTCGATCGCCGACGACCTGGGCTGGACCGGGGGCTTCGTGGGGTTCGCCCTGGTGGCGGTGGGAACGTCGCTGCCCGAACTGGTCACGGCGCTGGCTGCGGCGCGCCGCAGGGAGTCAGGTCTGATCATCGGCAACCTGCTGGGGTCCAACCTCTTCAACAGCCTCATGGTCGGGGCGGCGGTGTTCTTCGCCAACGGCGCAACCCCGTTCGACGAGGCATCGAGACTGCCCGACGTGGCGTTGCTCGTCATGGTCCTCGTGTCCACGGTGGTCATCTTGTTCATGAAGACCGGAAAGCGGATCGAGAAGTGGGAGGCCGTCGTGCTGGTTGCTGTCTACGTCGGTGTTCTCGGCTGGATGGCCGCCAACTTCGCCACGGTCTGAGCGTCGAACCGGGTGGTCCGGCGCCGTGCCCGTAGCCTAAACCGATCATGGGCGCCGGGACCTACCACCTCGTCACGCTGGGCTGTCCGAAGAATCAGGTCGATTCGGACAAGCTCGAGGGCGTGTTTGCCGCCGACGGCCTGTCGCCGGTCGGTGAGGCGGCCGACGCCGACCTGATCGTGGTCAACACCTGCGCCTTCATCGACGAGGCCCGCAAGGAGTCGATCGACACCGTGTTGGCGCTGGCCGACGAACGCCGGGAGGGTGCCCGGCTGGTGGTCACGGGTTGTCTGGCCGAGCGCTATGGCGATGAGCTCGATGCCGCCCTTCCTGAGGTCGATCGGGTGGCCGGGTTCGGCGTGCCGGTCACGCTGGGCCGGCGTCCGGAGGCCGATGAGCCGCCGATCCCGTCGTTCGACCTGCTGAACCTGCCCCGGCCGAAGTCGAGTCGCCCGTGGGCGTACGTGAAGGTGGCCGAGGGCTGCGACCGTTCGTGCGGCTTCTGCGCCATCCCGAGCTTCCGGGGTCCGCAGCGCAGCCGGTCGGTGGGGTCGATCCTCGAGGAGGTCGATGCGCTCGAAGTGCGCGAGATCGTGCTGGTGGCCCAGGACCTGGCGTCGTTCGGCCGCGACCAGGGCGTGGGCGAGCGGGCCATCGTGCCCCTCATGGAGCAGGTGGCCGAGCGGGTCGACCGGGTGCGGCTGCTCTACCTGTATCCGTCGGACCTGACCGACGGGCTGATCGATGCTGTGCTGGCCACCGGCGTCCCGTACTTCGACCTGTCGCTCCAGCACGTGTCCCGTCCGCTGCTGCGCCGGATGCGCCGGTGGGGCGACGGCGACCGCTTCCGGGAGCGCATCGACCGGATCCGAGGTGCCGAGCCGGGGGCGGTGTTCCGCTCGAACTTCATCGTCGGCTACCCGGGCGAGACCGAGGAGGACCACGATGCCCTGCTGGCGTTCGTGGCGGAGGTCGGGGTCGACTGGTGCGGGTTCTTCGCCTACAGCGAGGAGGTCGGCACCTACGCCGCCGGTCTCGACGGTGCCGTCCCGAAGGGACTGGTCGCCGAGCGGCTGTCCGAGCTGGGCGAGCTCCAGGACGGCATCACCTCGCGCCGGCGCGACGATCTCATCGGCAGCGAGGTCGAGGTGCTCGTGGACGAGCCCGGGGTGGGGCGTACATGGCGCGAGGCCCCCGAGATCGACGGCATCGTCGTGGTGCCGACCGACCTTCCTGTGGGAGGCTTCAGCACGGTGACCGTGACCGGGGCACTGGGTCCCGACCTGGAGGCGGCGTGAACCTGACCAAGCACTTCGCAACGGTGGTGAGCCCGGCCAACCTGGTGACGTTGCTGCGCCTGCTGCTGTCGCCGTTCCTGTTCGCCATGGTGTTGGCGGCCGAGGACCGGGGCGGCGTGTCGTGGGGGGCGTTCCTGCTGGGCGCTGTGCTGGCCGCCTCCGATCTGGCCGACGGGATGCTCGCCCGCCGCCGGGGCACTGTGAGCCGCTGGGGGGCGTTCCTCGACCCGTTCGCCGACAAGGTCGTCGTGATCGGGGTGGGGGTGTGCCTCGTGATGGTCGACCGCTACGGCTGGCTGCCGGTGGCGCTGCTGACCGTGCGCGAGGTCGGGATCACGATCTACCGGCTGTGGTTCGTGCGGCGGGGGCTCGCCGTGCCGGCCCGCAAGTCGGCCAAGTGGAAGACCACCGTGCAGGGGGTGGCGATGCTGCTCGCCGTTGTGCCGCCGCTCGAGGACGCCGACCTGCTGGTCGAGGTAGCGCTGTGGGTGGCCGTGGCGTTCACGCTGGTCACCGGTGCCCAGTACCTCGCCGACGGCAGCCGCGCCACCAGCACCACCGGCGCCTGAGTCGCCGGTCCCTGGAGCCATCGTGCGTTGTGAGGTCGTCGCCGTCGGGACGGAGTTGCTGCTGGGGCAGATCGTCGACACTAACTCGGCGTGGATCGGCGAACGGTTGGCCCTGGCCGGCATCGACTGCCATCGGCACACGGCCGTGGGCGACAACCGTGAGCGCATGCTGGCGGCGTTCCACGAGGCGCTCGGGCGCTCCGACGCCGTGATCGTGACCGGGGGGCTGGGCCCCACGCAGGACGACATCACCCGGGAGGTCGTGGCCGAGGTCATGGGCGTCGAGATGGTGCGCGATCCGGAGATCGTGGCGGCCATCGAGTCCCGGTTCTCGGGGCGTGGCAGGGAGATGCCGGCCAACAACCTGCGCCAGGCGGATGTGCCCGTGGGGGCGACGGCCATCCCCGAGATGCCGGGGACCGCACCGGGCCTGGTGTGCCCGATCGGCGACCCGGTCGGGGGAAAGGTGCTCTATGCGGTGCCTGGCGTGCCGTGGGAGATGAAGGCCATGCTCGAGGGCACGGTGCTTCCCGACCTGCGTCGCCGGGCCGGCAGCGACGCTGTCATCCGCTCGCGGGTCCTGCGCACGTGGGGCCGCTCGGAGTCGGGGCTGGCCGAGGTGCTGGCCGACGAGATCGACCGCCTCGACGCCGAGGGCGGCCCCACGCTGGCGTTCCTCGCCAGCGGCATGGAGGGCCTCAAGGTCCGCATCACCGCCAAGGGTGCCGACGAGGACGAGGTGGCGGCGGTCCTCGCCGACGAGGAGGCCCGGGTGCGGGAGATCGTCGGGCCGATCGTGTTCGGGGTCGACGACCAGAAC
>CAJXIS010000009.1 GCA_913054115.1 uncultured Acidimicrobiaceae bacterium
CCCGGTAGCCGATGTGGTGGATGCCCTCGCCCCGCTTCTCGAGGAAGATGCTGATCGGCGAGTCGGGTCGGGTTCCCGTCGTGAGTTGGAGGTAGGACTCGCCGACGCGCACCAGCGCCTCCTCGACACCGTCCCGCTCGACGATCTCCCGGTGGCAGACCTCGGCGCCGAAGGCCCGGGCGTGGTAGTCGATCGCCGCCTCGAGATCGTTGACGGCGATGGCGACATGGTCGATCTGGGTCAGCAGCATGGGTGGTCCTCGACGGGGTTCTGGGGTGCGGGCGTCCCAGGTCGCCGGAAGTACGACCGGCGGGCGGGCACCCGGTCCCATCGTGGCACGCCACGCCGTTCCGGTGCACACGGTGCCCCGACCTGTGGATAACCCGCCCGACTTGTCATCATCTCGTCACTGTTGTAATGTGATCGCAACACGTTGGGAATACCCCTCCACCCAACAAAACGAAATGCCCTCCGAGGGTTGCCGGAACCACCCGCACCGGACTCGGGGGGTGTTTCCATTTTTCGGCCGGCCGCCCTCAATCGCCGCCCAGCCGGCGTCGCCCCTCGAACGCACGGCCGAGCGTCAGTTCGTCGGCGTATTCGAGGTCACCGCCCACCGGCAGGCCGCTGGCGATCCTCGTGACCTCCACCCCCAGTGGCTCGAGCAGGCGCGCCAGGTACATGGCGGTGGTCTCGCCCTCGATGTTGGGGTTCGTGGCCAAGATGACCTCGGCCACCCCCTCGGGTTCGAGCCTGGCGAGGAGCTCCCGGACGTGGAGTTGTTCCGGCCCGACGCCGTCGATGGGGCTGATCGCACCACCGAGCACGTGGTAGCGGCCCCGGAACTCGGCCGTGCGCTCGACCGCCACCACGTCGCGAGGCTCTTCGACGACGCACAGCACCGTGCCCTCCCGCCGTGCGTCCGCACAGATGGTGCAGAGGTCGTCCTCGGCGATGTTGAAGCAACGGTTGCAGAACCGGACCCGGGCGCGCATCTCGACGATGGCCGTCGTCAGCCGCTCGACATCGGCTGGGTCGGTCTCGAGGAGGTGGAAGGCGAGGCGTTGCGCCGACCGGGGACCGATCCCCGGCAGGCGACCCAGTTCGTCGATGACCTGCTGCAGGGCGTCGGCATACACGGTGGATGGACTCCCGGTCGGTTCAGTCGGACTCGACGACGCTCACGCCGGGAAACGCTTCGGTGATGCGTTCGACGGCAGAGCCGACGACCGCGTCGGCATCGACGAGCTCGTCGAGATCGATGGACTCTTCGTCCTCGTCGGTCGTTGTCGTGGCAGGCGGATCAGTCGAGGGCCTCGCTGCCCCCGGTCGGGGAGGCGGACGGGTCGCCCCCTCGTCGACCACCAGCCGGATCGGCACGGCAACGCCGAACCGCTCGGCCAGGACCGTCTCGACCTCGCCGAGCAGCTCGGAACACCGCTGCAGGTGTGGTTCGTTCGGAAGGGCGAGGACGGCGACGCCGTCGACGACCTCGATGAACCGTCCGCTGGCGAACCTGGCCTTCGCCTTCTTGCTGAGGCGGTCCAGGATGTCGTCGCCCCACGCCAGGACCAGTGCGTCGCGGTCCGGGAGGTCGCCGGTGGTTGCGGGCTGCAAAGCCGGCGCTTCGGCCACGGGCTCCGCCGGGGGCGTCTCGACCGGGGGCTCTGGTGCCGGTTCTGGTGCCGGCGCTGGTGCCGGCTCGGATAAGCGATGCGTTGCGAGGGTCTCGCGGGCCTTGGCCGCCGGGCCGTTGCGCGACCGCTTCGGGGGGACCGGAGGCGGTCCGGCAGCCGGCGCCCCGGTCGGCCGGCCTTGCGCCAACGCCTGTTCGAGTTCTTCGATGCGTCGGACGAGGTCGTCGATGACCGTGGCATCGACGGAGGGCGACCCGGGGGCGTCCGCCGCCGGAGCCGTGAGCCGGACCAGCGCCACCTCGAGGTCCACCCGGGGATCGGGTGCCCGCCGCATGTCGACGAGGGCGGTGCCGAGCACCTCGAGCGCATGGGTGATCGTGGCCGGGGAGACCGACTCGGCGAACGTCTCGGCCCGCAACCGGTCCTGTTCGGTGAGCTGTGCGGGTGGGACGCCCATGCGTACGAGGAAGGCGTCGCGCAGCGCCGACAGCAACGCCTCGCCGAGCACGCGGGGCTCGCGCCCACGCCCGACACCTGCCGCGACGGCGGCCAGTGCAGCCGTCGTGTCCGAAACGGCCAGTGCGGCGAGCAGTTCGGTGATCGTGGAGTCGTCGGTGGTGATGCCGCCGGCGACGACCCGGTCGAGGGCGGAGAGGGTGTCGCGTGCCGAGCCCCGGCCGGCCCGCACCGCATGCGCCTGTCCCTCGGCGTCGACGTCGAGGCCGGCGTCGGCGACCACGTCGGCGACCAGCGACTCGAGTTGTTCGGCGGACAGCAGGCCCAGCTCGAGGTGCTGGGTGCGGCTGCGGATGGTCTCGACGACCTTGTGGGGTTCGGTGGTGGCGAGCACGAACACGACGTGGGCCGGCGGCTCCTCGAGTGTTTTGAGCAGGGCGTTCTCGGCACCCGGGGTGAGCATGTGGACCTCGTCGAGGAGGTACACCTTGGTCTTGCCGGGCGTGCCGAGGGCGACCTTGGCCAACAGGTCGCGGATGTCGTCGACCTTGTTGTTGGAAGCTGCGTCGAGTTCGTGCAGGTCGAATGAGCGACCGGCGACGATCGAGAGACATGACTCGCACTCGCCGCAGGGCTCACCATCGACCGGGTCCAGGCAGTTGAGCACCGCAGCGAGGATCCTGGCGGCGGTGGTCTTGCCGGTGCCCCGGGGTCCGCTCAGCAGGTAGGCGTGCTGGACACGGTTCTCGCGCACGGCGTTGCGCAGCGCCGCGACGACGTGCTCCTGCCCTCGGATCTCGTCGAACCGGCGCGGTCGGTAGCGGCGGTAGAGGGACGTGTATTCCATGCGCCGCTCACCCTACAGCGGCCCTGCGACACGCTCGGGGGCGTGCCGCGGGCCACCGGTCGGCGGAGGGAGTGGGATTCGAACCCACGGTGACCGGGGCCACACACGCTTTCCAAGCGTGCCGATTCGTCCGCTCTCGCATCCCTCCGGATCCCGCCCCGGGGCGGTTTCCGGAGGCAAGGCTAGCGGCCGCTTTCCCGACGGGAACAGGGCCTGGCGCGGGCCATCCGGACGATGGGTATCGTCTCGACACACACCCGTCTTGGAGTGTGGCGGTCGGGTCCTGTGCGACCGGGCCCCGTGAACCGGGTCAGGGCCGGAAGGCAGCAGCTCTCAACGGAACCCCCGGGGTGCCGCAGATCGCCTGGCCGCCACGCTCGAGGGCGGGTGTGGCGCGTATCGTCGCAGGATGGACGACGAGGCGCTGATGGGCATCGCGCTCGACGAGGCACGCGTGGCCGCAGCCGCCGGCGAGGTCCCCGTCGGTGCCG
Organism: uncultured Acidimicrobiaceae bacterium; assembly: GCA_913054115.1. GTDB lineage: Bacteria > Actinomycetota > Acidimicrobiia > Acidimicrobiales > MedAcidi-G1 > S20-B6. Next base: position 3,432 of record CAJXIS010000009.1, read on the forward strand.
TGGTCGTCGTCGACGGCGAGGTCGTCGCCCGACGCCACAACGAACGAGAGGCCACCGGCGATCCCACGGCCCACGCCGAGGTATTGGCGCTGCGCGACGCCGCCGAGGCCGTCGGGTCGTGGCGACTCGACGGGGCGACGCTCGTGGTCACGCTCGAGCCCTGCCCGATGTGTGCCGGCGCCGCCTGGGCGTCACGGATCGGACGGGTCGTCTACGGCGGGGCGAACCTCGACGCCGGATCGTTGGGCTCGCTCTACCACCTGGGGACCGACCCCCGCCTGAACCACGAGTTCCCCGTGACCCACGGTGTGCGTGCAGACGAGTGCACCGCACTCCTGGCGGACTTCTTCGCCGACCGCCGCTGACCGGAACACCGTTGGCCGGGTTCCGCCCGCTGGCTAGCCTCGTCGGTGGAAGGTTGCCAGAGCGGACGAATGGGGCGGCCTCGAAAGCCGTTGTGGCCTCCGGGTCACCATGGGTTCAAATCCCATACCTTCCGCCACGTCGATGACCCCGGCAGTTCCCCGGAACAGAGCCGGGGTCATCACGCGTCAGGGGCCGGACGGGTGCTGGTCGTATCCAACGGAGGATGCGGACGACGTGCTGTAACCGCGGTCCAGTTCCATTGGTCCATCCGTAGTAGTCGGCTCTCAACTCCTCGACGTGGGCGAGGCGCTCCTGTGGCGTACGCGTCATCCAGTAGTCGAACGAGGATTCTTCCTCTCCGAGCCGACGCCGGGTGATCACCTTTGCCACAGATCCCACTCCGACAGTCTACGAGAAGCCAGAAGGGGCGCTGTTCCCCTGCACTCAGTCGGCCTGGTAGGCGGTGGCCTTCGGCTTGACGGGGCGGGCGAACCAGAGGGGTCGCCGCAGGCCACCGGGACCCGGGCCGGGGCGGGTCTTGGCCAGCCACTCCTCGAACACGGCATGCGAGGCGTCGGTGTCGACCACGACGTCGCCGTAGGCGTCGCCTGGCTGCGCCGGGCCGACCGTCACCCGCTGCAGCCAGCAGTGCATCCCGCTGACCGGATCGGGCTGCACCGGGAACGTCAGGTTCTGGTGGACGCCCGTGTCGGTCCACCAGATGCGGCCGGTGTCGGGCTCGTCGCTGTCGTACGGCTGGTTGCCGTGCTCGCGGCGCAGGCGCCAGCGGCCGTGGGCATCGCGGTCGATCGACGCCTTCCCGGTTCCCCAGGAGCGGGCCTTGTCCTCGTCGAGGCGCCAGCGGCCCATGTGGTGGCTGGCCGCGACGACGCCCGGCCGAATGCCCTCGGTGCGCCAGGCGGAGATCACGAAGTGGCCGATGCGGGTGGTGATCCGGACGAGGCCGTTCTCCTCGATGCCGAGTTCCTCGGCGTCGCCGGGATGGACCCACAGCGGGTGGCGGTGGCTGATCTCGTTGAGCCACTGGGAGTTGGCCGAGCGGGTGTGGATCAGGGTCGGGATCCGGAAGGTGGGGACGAGGATCCGCTCGCCGGCGGCGAAGTCGAGGTCCTCCCAGTGGACCTGGCTCTTGATGAACGTCGGCGTGGCGTACTCGGGCCAGCCCCAGTCGCGCATCGTCTCGGAGAACAGCTCGAGCTTCTTGGACGGCGTCGGAAATCCCAACTTGGCCTCACCGTCGATGTCGACCGCCGGCGAGCCGTCGCCGATGAACGGCATGTGGCCGCTGATCTCGTCCAGCGAGTCGTAGGAGCCGGCGGTTCCCGGCATGCGATAGACGCCCTGTTCGTCCTTCACGGTGCCGACCAGGTCGGCCTCGTCGACATCACGCTCGTAGACCCGGTACTGGTCGCCGGGTATCGCGAAGGCGCCCTTGCGCCGCATGTACTCGAGCGGGGCGAGCCCCTCGGCCTCGGCAGCCTCCGGAAGGCCTGGGACCGACCTCTCGAAGAGCATCGTGTAGTACTCGTCGAGCGTGAGCGGGGTGCCGGGGTTCTCCCGGCTCTCGAACTGTCGGCGGATCCCGAGCGAGCCATCGGGGTCGATGCGCCACGACAGGTCGATCCAGAACTCCTGCTCCTCCCACACCTCGCCGGGGTTGGCCTCATAGGTGCGGTTGAAGGACTCGCCCTCGAGTTCGCGGTGGCGGCGCAGCACCGGCTGGCGGAAGCCGATCCACCTGCCGTTGTGGGTCTCGAAGCTGCCGACGTCGTGGCGCTCGGCGCCGACGCCCATGGGCAGCACGTAGTCGGCGTACCACGCCGACTCGCTCCAGGTCGGGGTAAGCGCCACGTGGCAGCCCACCTTCTCGGGATCGGCGAGCACCTCGAGCCACGTGAAGCCGTCGGGGTTGGTCCAGATCGGGTTGTAGACCCGGGTGAAATACGTGTCGAGTTTTCCGCGCCCCGACTTGAGGAAGTGCGGCAGCAGGAACGACATCTCGTGGTGCGACAGCGGGTACTCGGCGGGCCAGGTCAGGTCGTTCCACTCGCCCTGGGGTTCGGGCTGGATCGGGGTGACCGGCATGAACTTGTTCCAACCGTTGGCGTTGGTGCCGCCCTCGGTGCCGACGCTGCCGGTGAGAACGGTGACGAACCAGAGGCAGCGCGACACCTGCCAGCCGCCCTCGTTGCCGGCCGACGATGCCCGCCAGGTGTGGCTGGCGAAGCCGCCGAGGCCCTCGCCGATCACCCTGGCGACCTCGCGGATGCGGTCCTCGTCGATGCCGCACACCCGGGCCGCCTCGGTCGGCGTGTAGTCGGCGTAGTGGTCGAGCAGGGCGGGACCGACGTTGTCGAACACCGGCTCGAGGTCGGGACGGGTCTCGGTGAGGTAGGTCTGCCAGTTGACCCAGCGTTCGACGAATGCCCGGTCCCAGGTGTCGTTCTCGATGAGCAGCCGGGCGATGGCGAGCAGCAGGAACGCCTCGGTGCCCGGCCAGGCCGAGAACCAGTGGTCGGCCTGCGACGCCGTGTTCGACAACCGTGGGTCGATGCAGATGATCGTGGCGCCGTTCTTCTTCCCCTCGAGGATCCTCTGTGCGTGGGGGTTGAAGTAGTGCCCGGCCTCGAGGTGTGCGGAGATGAGGAAGATGACCTTGGCGTTTGCGAAGTCGGCCGACGGCCGGTCGAAGCCCATCCAGGTGGCGAAGCCGACACGGGCACCACTGGAACAGATGTTGGTGTGGCTGTTCATGCCGTCGATGCCCCACGAGTGCAGGACCCGCTCCATGTACGTGTCGTCGCCCATCCGGCCGACGTGGTACATGACCTCGTGCCCCCGGTCCTCCCGGAAGGCCCGGCCGATGCGCCCACCGATCTCCTCGAGCGCCTGGTCCCAGGTGATGCGCTCCCACAGCCCCTCGCCACGGTCGCCGACCCGCTTCATGGGATACAGGATCCGCTCGGGGTCCTCGACCTGGTTGAGGGTGGCCGGGCCCTTGGCGCAGTTGCGGCCGCGGCTGGCGGGGTGGACCGGGTTGCCCTCAAACTTGGCGATCTTGCCGGTGTCCTTGTCGACGTAGGCCAGCAGCCCGCAGTTGGCCTCGCAGTTGAAGCAGGTGGTCGGCACCAGGCGGAAGCGGCGCTCGACCTTCCTGGGCCAGGCCTTGGCGTCGAGGGCGTGGTGGTCGTCCCAGTTCTCCTCGGGCGGGTAGGCGCTCAGCACGGCAGCAGTTCCGTCACGACAGCGGCACCGACTGGCCGGCCCGGACGTAGCCGTCCTCGTAGGCGAACAGGCCGGCGAGTGCGCAGAGGCCGCCGAGGGCCGCCGGCACCTCACCCAGCAGTGCGAGTGGGAGGACGAGCGGGGTCAGGAGCATCCACAGGAGGAAGCGGGTCCGCTGTGCCCCCCGGGTCAGGTCGGCGATCGCCATCGTGACGTGCCGCGAGTGGCGGCCCCGGACCTCGACGACGACGAGCGCGATGTTGGCAACGAGGCCGATCGCCAGCATCGTCCGCACCGCCACGATCCCTGGCACCTCCATGAACAGGTCCAGGACCATCGTCGCTGCGCCGCCGGCGACCACGGCCTGCGCCAGGAGGGTCGGGAGCAGGATCGGCTGCTGCCAGAGGTCGCGGCCTTCGCACTGGGCGAACAGGAAGGCGGTGTAGCCGGCGGTGCCGAGGGCAAGGAGCACGACCGGCACGACCAGCAGGGGCAGCACCCAGTCGGCACCGACCAGGCCGGCGACCCACCAGGCGGCGAGGCACACGGCGAAGCCGGCCAGGACGTAGGCGCCCTTGACCAGCCACGAGCTGCGGTTGCCGCGGGTGATGAGGTAGTGGAAGCGCCGCGGCTGCTTGAGGTCGCCCACCAGCAGGGCTCCGGTGAGGACGAGGAAGGCTCCGGCGACCATCGGCGGCACGACGCCGACGGCGGCCTGTTCCGCTCCGTGGCCGAGCACCACCAGCAGCGCTGCGACCAGCATCACCCCGGCGGCGATGGCCTTGGTGACGAGATAGCCGGACACCATCGAGCCCCAGGTGGGCTTGTGCTGGGTGGTGTAGACGGTGCGAGCCATGGCGGCGCCGTCGTCGCGGGACGGTGCGGCGGTGAGCGCCACGGGGGTCGGTGTCGAGTGCGCCGGGGTGGTGTCGGCCCAGATGAGGCCGTCGGCGGCGATGGCCGAGGCCAGCGGGTCGAGCGTCGAGGGATCGGCGCCCTTGTAGATCACCTTGGGGCGGGTCTTCTGCTCGGGCGTCCGCACGTCGCCCTCGCCGCTGGCGAAGAGGCGGGAGATCTCGGAGTCGGGGTCGTCGAGGTCGCCGACGCGGATGGCCTGCGTCGGGCAGACGATCACGCACGACGGCTCGAGCCCCTCCTCGATCCGGTGGTTGCAGAAGTTGCACTTGTGGGCCGTGGAGGTGGCGGGGTTGATGTAGATGGCGTCGTACGGGCAGGCGTTGATGCACGCCTTGCAGCCGATGCAGTTGTGGTCGTCGAAGTCGACCACGCCGTTGTCGGCCCGGAACAGCGCCGAGGTCGGGCAGATGGTCATGCACGGTGCGTCCTCGCACTGGTTGCACCGCATGACGGAGAAGTGCCGGTCGGTATCGGGGAAGACTCCGGTCTCGACGTACTTGACCCAGGTGCGGTTGACGCCGAGCGGCACGTCGTGCTCGCTCTTGCACGCCACCGTGCAGGCGTGGCAGCCGATGCAGCTGCCCGAATCGAGGACGAACCCCAGGCGGGTCATGGGCGCAGGCAGACTTGTCGGACCCGGAGCATCGTGGGCCTGACTACCGGGTCGCCCGCGGGCGGATGCCCGTGCAGAGCAGGTCGAGCAGGTGGTCGAAGGTGTCGTCGGTGTCGTGGGGCTGCGGGAAGCCGTCGCCGGCCTCGAGGTGGGCGAAGCCGTGGAAGGCCGCTCGCAGGGTTCGCGCCACGTGGACCTGCTCGTCGTCGGTGAGGTCGTAGGCGGTCAGGGCACGGCTGAGGACGACGACAACCTGGTCGACGGCCGCCTCGAGTTCGGCGTCGCCGGCACAGGGATACCGGTCGGTTGCGGCGTAGAGGCCGGGGTGGTCGCGGACCATCTCCCGCCATGCGCTTCCGACGGCCCGGACCGCGTCGTCGCCCGCCACGCCGACGGCAGCGGCGCCGAGCCGGCCGGCCAGGATCTCGCGACCACGCAACCCCAAGAGCCGGACCAGGGCGTCGTAGCCGTCGACGTGCCGGTAGAGGGCCGGCTGCCGGACGCCCAGCTCGTTGGCGACACGAGTGAGGGTCACCGCATCGAGCCCCTCGCGATCGGCCAGGGCCGCCGCCGTCGCGACGACCTGAGCGGTGTCGAGGGTGTGTCGGGTCATGCCCTGACCCTAACGTTAGGACCTCTCACATTCCAGTTAGAGCGCATGGTTCCGCGACACCTGGTTCCGTGACACGGTCACCAGACCACGAGCGCCGCACCGACCGTCACCGCCAGCGCCCCACCCAACGCCCTCGGGCCCAGCGCTTCCCTGGCTAGGAGCACGCCGAGCACGACCGACACCTGGCGCAGGCCGGCCACCTGACCCGCCTGGGCCTGCTGGAAGGCGAGGAGGATGAGCACATAGGCGGTCCCCTGCCCGGTGCCGATCAGGACGCCCGGACGCAACGAGGCCCGCATCCGCTCCATCCCCGGTCGACGCACCGCGATGACCGTCAGGGAGCTCATAATCATGATGGGCGAGAGGTACCCGAGCGCGCCGGTGAGGTCGACCGATCGGGCATCGATCAGCGAATACACCACCGTCCCGAGGCCCGTGAGCAACGCCAGGCCGACGGCACGACCCTCCCGGAGCCGGGCACCCAGGCCCGCCACGAGGAGGATCCCCGCCGTCAGGACCACCAGGCCGACCGACGTGGCGGTCGAAGGTGTCTCCCCCAACAGCCACCATCCACCCAGTCCGATCAGCAGCGGTGCCGTGCCCCTGGCGATCGGATAGGCGACGCTCAGGCTGCCGTCGCGATAGGCAGCCCAGGTACACGGACTGGGCGGCAGCCGAGGCGACCACCCACCCCAGCACCTCGAACGGAGGATCGACCACCACCATGGGCAGGAGCACGATCCCGACACAGAGGTACGAGGTGGCGATCACCACCGGCGGATCGTCCATCCGGTGGAGGCGGGCGTTCCAGCCGGCATGGATCACGGTCGAGACCAGCACCAGCAGGACGGCCTCGAGCGGCACCCGGACCCCTCCTCAGCCCCGGCGAGCGCCGGCCATGAGGCCGGCGATCACGGACACGTCCACGATGTCGGAGGCCGAGCAGCCGCGGGACAGGTCGTGGAGCACCCCGTCGAGCCCCTGGAGCAACGGCCCGTAGGCCCGGGCGCCGGCCAGGCGCTCGGCGACCTTGTAGGCGATGTTGCCGCTGTCGAGGTCCGGGAAGACGAACACGTTGGCCCGGCCGGCCACCGGCGATCCCGGGGCCTTCGATGCAGCCACCTCGGGTGCCCAGGCGGCGTCGAACTGCAACTCGCCGTCGACGACGAGTTCGGGCACGAACTCGTGAAGCAACTGTGTCGCTGCCCGCACCTTGTCGACACGGGGGTGCTGCGCACTTCCCTTCGTGGAGAACGAGAGCATCGCCACCCTGGGCTCCTCGCCCGTGAGCACTGCATGGGTCACTGCGGACGAGACGGCAATGGACGCCAGCTGTTCGGCGTCGGGATCGGGCACCACGCCACAGTCGCCGAACGTGATCGCACGACCGTCTGGCAGGACCATCAGGAAGCAGCTGCTGACGGTCGAGACCCCCGGGGCCATGCCGAGGACCCTGAGTCCGGCCCGGACCACATCCGCAGTCGGTCGGGTTGCACCTGCGACCGCTGCGTCAGCCCGTCCGCTTCGCACCAGCAGGGTGGCGGCGACGACCGGGTCGGCCGGGTCGAGCCCGGCGGCGATCGCCGGCCCGCAGTCCACGTCGCCCGGATCGACGACGGGCTCGACGACCACGGCGAGGCCCTCATCCCGCAGGAGGGCGGCCGCCTCGTCTGCCCTCGGATCGCCAAGGTCGGCGAGGACGACACGTGCCGGGTCGGCAGCCGCACGCTCGTACCAGCCGGCCACGATGGCCGGCGTCGGGCCGCTCATCGGATCCCGCTCAGGCGTTCTCGGCCAGCCAGGCGCCCGTGCGCTCCAGCACCCGGTCGGTCCGGTTCACCAGGTCCTCGACCACGGTGCCGTCGGCGATCAGCGGCGGCGCGATGGTCAGGCCCGTGTAGCCACGGTCGTCGGGACGGATCGTCATGCGCTGTTCCCGGACGAAGCCACCCAGGGCGCCACCACGGAGGCCGGCCTCCTGGGTGGGGCTCAGCTCGCGGCCATCGCCACGGTCGGCACAGAGGTCGACGGCGTAGAAGAAGCCGGTGCCCCGGACCTCTTTCACGCACGGGTGGGCGTCGGCCAGCTTGGCGAGCGATTCGGCCATGCCGGCCTCGTGGGCGAGCACGTGGTCCATCACGCCCTCGTCGCGCATGGCCGTCATGTTGGCGACGGCCACGGCGGTGGCGACCGGGTGGCCGCCGAACGTCGAGCCGTGCACGTAGGCGCCCATGGCCGAGTCGTGGATCGCCTCGACCAGCTCGCCGCGGATGACGACGCCTCCGAGGGGCTGGTAGGCAGAGGTGACGCCCTTGGCGAACGTGATCATGTCGGGCACGACGCCCATGCGCTCGCTGGCGAACCAGTGTCCGAAGCGCCCGAACGAGCAGATGACCTCGTCGGCGACGAGCAGCACCCCGTGGCGATCGCAGATGCGGCGCAACTCCTGCCAGTAGCCGTCGGGGGGGACGAGGGCGCCGCCGCCGTTCTGGACCGGTTCGGCGATGACCATGGCGACGGTCTCCGGGCCTTCGGCGAGGATCATCTCCTCGATGGCCCGGACGCACGACAGGTCGGCGACCGGCGTGCCCGCCGGCGAGGTGCACTGGCGGGTGTTGGGCACGTGCCGGACGCCGTCCCAGAGCATGGGGAGGAACGGGTCGCGGAACTTCGGGATGCCGGTCACGGCGAGGGCGCCGAGGGTGGTGCCGTGGTACGCCCAGTTACGGGAGATGACCTTGTAGCGGCCCTCGTCGCCCCGGGAGAGGTGGTAGTTGCGGGCGAACTTGAGCGCCGATTCGACGGCCTCGGATCCCGAGCTGACGAAGAACACCTCGGAGAGGTCGCCGGGTGCGAGGTCGGCGATCATCGACGCCGCCTCGATCGCCGGCGGATGGGCGTTGCCCCAGTTGGTGGCATAGGCGAGGCGGCCCATCTGATCGGCTGCGGCCTCGGCCAGGTCGGTCCGGCCGTGGCCGATGTTGACGCAGAACAGGCCGGCAAGGCCGTCCAGCCATTCGTTGCCATCGGTGTCGTAGAGGTAGCAGCCGTCGCCGCGCTCGAAGATGGGAAGGGAGTCGCTGCGCCAGGCGGCGCCGGGGGTGAAGTGTGGGACGAGGTGGCGCTGGGCCCGTCGACGCTGGTCGGTCATCGCTCTACCTGCTCTCGTGGATCACACTCGAATTGCCCGGAGAAGTGTGCCGTACACTCCGGCCACCGATCGGCGGCCATCGACCCCGAAAGGCCGGAACGGCCCTGATCGTCGTTGTTAGAGTCTGTAACTTATACGCAATCCCATCTAACATCAATCCCTTCGAGCAGCAGGGCACCACCGTGGCACCACAACTCCCCGATCAGGCCCAGGTCGTCATCATCGGTGGCGGCGTCGTCGGCGCCAGCATCGCCTACCACCTCACCGAGCTGGGCTGGACCGACGTCGTCCTGCTCGAGCGCCACGCCCTCACCAGCGGCACCACCTGGCACGCCGCCGGGCTGATGGGCGGCCTTCGTGCAACCCACAACATGACCCGCCTGGCCGCCTACTCCTCCGACCTCTACGACCGGCTCGAACGGGAGATGGGCCACCCCACCGGCTTCAGGAAGGTCGGCTCCGTCAGCATCGCCGACAACCCCGGCCGGCTCGAAGAACTGGTCCGCGGCGCCGGCATGGCCAACTGCTTCGGCGTCGAGGTCGAGGTCATCGGCCCCGACGAGCTGGTCGACCGCTGGCCCCTGCTCAACCCCGAGGGCATCCTCGGCGGCGTCTGGCTCCCCGGCGACGGCCAGACCTCGCCCATCGACACGACCATGGCCCTGGCCGCCGTCGCCAAGGAGAACGGCGCCCGGATCATCGAAGGCGTCTCGGTCGAACGCATCCGGACCGTCGCCGGACGTGCCGTCGGCGTCGACACCGACCAGGGACCCGTCGACGCCGAATACGTCGTCGTGGCAGCCGGTATGTGGTCGCACAAGTTGGGTCGGGACATCGGCGTCAACATCCCGCTGTCCGCCTGCGAGCACTTCTACCTCGTCACCGACGGCATCCCCGACCTGCCGAGTGGGCTTCCGGTTCTGCGCGACACCGACAACTGCACCTACGTCAAGGAGGAGGCCGGACGCCTGCTCATCGGCTTCTTCGAGCCGGTGGCCAAGCCATTCGGGACCGACGGCATCCCGACCGACCGGCCCAACATGCAGTTCCCGTTCGACTGGGACCACATGGCGCCGGTCTACGAGCGCATCTGCGAGCGCATCCCGCTGCTCGCCGAGGTTCCGCTGCGCCTCGAGTTCAACGGCCCCGAGTCGTTCACGCCCGACGACCGCTACCTCCTCGGCGAGACCCCCGAGGTGCGCAACCTCTTCGTGGCGACGGGCTTCAACTCGATCGGCCTGCAGTCCGCCGGTGGCGCCGGCAAGGTCCTCGCCGAGTGGATCGTCGGCGGGCACCCCCCGATGGACCTCTGGGACGTCGACATCCGCCGCATGCAGACCTTCCAGTCCAACCGCCGCTACCTGCGCGACCGGTCCGTCGAGGGCCTGGGCCTGCTCTACGCCATGCACTGGCCGTTCCGGCAGGTCGAGACCGCCAGGGGAGTGCGCCGGTCGGCCGTCCACGACCGGCTGGCCGGCCTCGGCGCCTGCCACGGCGAGAACGGGGGGTGGGAACGACCGAACTGGTTCGCCCCCGAAGGCGTCGAGCCCGTCTACGAGTACTCGTACGGTCGCCAGAACTGGTTCGAGCACTCGGCAGCCGAGCACCGGGCCTGCCGCGAGGGCGCCGCCCTGTTCGACCAGTCGTCGCTCGTCAAGCTGCTGGTCCAGGGACCGGACGCCGCCGACGTGCTCAACCGGATCTCGTCGGCCGACATCGACGCCGAGCCCGGCACGTCCGTCTACACCACCTGGCTCAACGAGCGCGGCGGCATCGAGGCGGACCTCACCGTCAACCGCCTCGACGACGACCGCTTCCTCGTCGTCACCGCCTACACCACCCAGGTCAAAGACGCCGACTGGATCGCCCGGCACACGCCCGATGGCGCCCGGATGACCGTCACCGACGTGACCTCCGGCTGGGCGACACTCGGCGTGTTCGGCCCCCGGTCGAGGGAGATCCTCGCACCGCTGACCGACGCCGACCTCGGCAACGAGGCGTTCCCGTTCGGCACCCTCCAGGAGATCGACCTCGCCTACGCCCGGTCGATCGCCGTGCGCCGCACCTACATGGGCGAACTGGGCTGGGAGCTGTACGTGCCCACCGAGTTCGCCGTCGGCGTGTTCGACGCCCTCTGGGAGTCGGGTGCGCCCGAAGGCCTCGTCCTCGCCGGCTACCACGCCATGAACTCGCTCCGGATGGAAAAGGCGTATCGGCACTGGGGCGACGACATCGCCGACGAGGACACGCCGCTCGAGGCGGGGCTCTCGTGGGGCGTGTCGTGGGACAAGCCCGGCGGCTTCATCGGCCGCGAGGCCCTGGTCGCCCAACGCGAGGCCGGCATCACGCGGCGACTCGTGCAGTTCCGGCTCGACGACCCCGAGCCGCTCCTGTACCACGACGAGCCCGTCTTCCGGGACGGCGCCGTGGTCGGACGGATCACCTCCGGCATGTACGGCCACACGGTCGGCGGCGCCCTCGGCATGTCGTACCTCGGCAGCGAGCCGGACACCCCGCGCCCTCAGGTGATCGAGGGCACCTTCGAGATCGGGGTCAACGGAGAGCGCGTGCCGGCGACGGCGTCCTACCGGCCCTTCTACGACCCCGACAGCGAACGCGTCCGGCTCTGACTCCGGCTACGGCGGTCCGGCGACTCAGCCGTCGACGGCAGCCAACCCGGCAGCGTCGCCCAGATAGGCGGCGATGACCGCCGGGTCCCGCTGCACGTCGGCCGGGGGGCCCTCGGAGATCTTCTGGCCGAAGTCGAGGACCAGCACCCGGTCGGCGATGTCCATGACGAGGCCCATGTCGTGCTCCACCAGG
>CAJXIS010000010.1 GCA_913054115.1 uncultured Acidimicrobiaceae bacterium
CGTCGGCCGGCTCCCTGGGCGGCACTCGCCAACGGCACGGCGATCGACGCCCTCGACTTCGACGACTACGACGTCCCGGCAGCCAGCCACCCGAGTGCGGTCATCTTTCCTGCCCTGCTGGCGCTTGGCGAGGAGCGCGGCGCCTCGGGGCGGTCGCTGCTCGACGCCTACATCGTGGGGGTCGAGGTGCAGATGCGCCTCGGCGAGGCCCTCAACCTGTCGCACTTCCACAAGGGCTTCCACCCGACGGCCACCATCGGCACGCTCGCCGCCTCGGTTGCCTGCGCACGCCTCCTCGGCTTCGACGCCGTCACCACCGGCCATGCCCTTTCCATCGCCACGAGCCTGGCGGCCGGCTCGAAATGTCAACTCGGCACGACGACCATCCACCTGCACACCGGCCTGGCCGCCCACAACGGCGTGCTGGCCGCTTCGTTGGCCGGTGCGGGTGCCACCGGCTCGGGCGACGCCCTCGACGGAGAGTTCGGGACCCTGCGAATCATGGCGGATGCGGACGCCCCCGGCTTCGGTGGCCCCCTTGCGAAGCTCGGGGATCCGCTCGCCATCGTGGAGCACGGGCTCTGCGTCAAGCCCTACCCGTGTTGCAGCTACACGACATCGGTCATCGACGGCGTGTTGTCCCTGCGTTCCGAGTACGGGTTCGCATCCGGCGAGGTGGACGAGGTCGTTGCCCGCATTCCCGCCAGCCACATCGGGTTCCTGAAGTTCCCGCAGCCGCTGGACGAACTGGAGGCGCGGTTCAGCATGGAGTACTGCCTGGCGGTGGCCCTGCACCGTGGAGCGGTCGTCGTCGCCGACTTCACGCCGGCGGCCATCGAGCAGGAGGAGATCCGGGCGCTGATGCCCAAGGTCCGGATGGAGGCGCTCATCGAGCCGGCGGTGGACGACAACGTGACGGTCCGTCTCGGCGACGGCCGCACGCTGGATCGCACCGTCGAGCACCCCCGCGGGTCGGCCGCACTTCCGTTCAGCGAAGACGAGCTCCTCGCCAAGTTCGACTCGTGCACGGATGGAGTGCTCAACCCGGACGCCGCAGCGATGCTGAAGCAGGCTCTCCTCACCCTCGAAACCCTCGAAGACATCCAGGATCTCACGCGGCACCTGAACCCGGCCCGCTGACCGGCTCGGCGGGCTCCCGACAGCGAGACGAGCCCTGCGGGGCGAAGAGCCGAAAACGCCACAGCCCGGCGACGGCCCCTTCCCGCTCAGAGAGGGTTTACAGCCCCTGGGAAGGAAAACCCGGCCCCTCGTGATCGTGGCCCGACATGTCGGCGTTGAGACGCGCGTCCTTGAGCAACTGCTCCACGACCGCTCCCAGCTCGCCGGGCTCGTCGGGCTGTTCGGCGGTGGGGCCGAGGTGCCAGCCCTCGGCGATGCCGAGGTGCCTGCCGCGGATGTCGAACATGCGGCCGGTCACGTTCTGGGCCTCCTCGCTGCACAGCCAGGTGGTGATCAGGGCGATCCAGCGTGGCGACATGGCCTCCATGGCGGACTCGGAGAGGTTCTCCTCGCCGCCCATGAGGGACATCGTGAGGCGGGAGATGGCCGTGGGGGCGAGGCAGTTGACGGTGACGCCGTAGCGGACCAGTTCCTGGGCGGCGATCAGCGAGAACGAGGCGATGCCAGCCTTGGCGGCGCCGTAGTTGGTCTGGCCCACGTTGCCGTAGATGCCCGATGGCGAGGCGGTGTTGATGATGCGACCGAACGGCTCGCCGCCGCTTTTGACGTGGTTGCGCCAGTACACGGCAGCGTGGTGCGTCGGGGCGAAGGTTCCCTTGAGGTGCACATTGATCACGGCGTCCCAGTCGCTCTCGGACATCGAGAACACCATGCGGTCGCGGAGGATGCCGGCGTTGTTGATGAGGATGTCGAGGCGGCCCCAGGTGTCGATGGCCTGCTGGACCATTTCGCCGGCAGCCGTGAAGTCGCCGACGTTGGCTCCGTTGACGGCTGCCTCGCCGCCCATCGCCTCGATCTCGGCGACGACCTCCTGGGCGGGCGTGAGGTCGGCGCCACCACCGGCCTCGTCGCCGCCAAGGTCGTTGACGATGACCTTGGCGCCTTGCTCGGCCAGCATGAGGGCATGTTCGCGGCCGATTCCACGACCGGCGCCAGTGACGATGGCGACGCGGCCTTCACACATCTTGTTCGGGGATTCACTCATGGATACTCCAGCGTTCTCGAAGGGGCGTTCTGGTGGGGAACGTGGAGGTTACCGGCCGGTAGGGAGCCGGTCCGAGTCGGCGGCGGGGTTGCTCAGAGCAGATCGAAGGTGTCGGGCTCGAGCGTCCATGGCGAGAGGTTCTCGTGGCCGTCCTCGGTGATCAGCACCTGGTTCTCGAGCTTGACCCCCTGCCCACCGGCGTAGGCGCCCACGTACGATTCGACGGTCAGGACCATGCCGGCCTGGACGACGCCGTCATAGCCGACCCTCTCCCAGGACTCCGGGAACGTGATCGACGGCCATTCGTCGCACTGGCCGACGCCGTGGTAGAGGACCGAGTACTGCCGGTACTCGTCGACGGGTGGATTCCACGCCTTGTGGCAGAGCTCGTGGAAGGTGACCCCGGGTCGCAGCAGGTCGATGTTGCATTCGACCTGCTGGCGGGCCAAGTCGAAGACGTGTCGCTGTTGGGCATCGAGGGGACCGCCGCCGCAGATCCAGGTGCGTGAGATGTCGGTCATCATGCTGTAGGAGCCGACCATGTCGGTGTCGAAGGCGACCAGGTCGCCCTCCTGGATCACGTTGCTGCTGCACTCCTGGAACCAGGGGTGGGTGCGGGCGCCAGCGGAGAGCAGGCGGCACTCCATCCAGTCGCCGCCGCGGGAGAACATCTCGGCCCACAGCAGGCCCCAGAGTTCCTGTTCGGTCATGCCGGGCCGCAGCGCCTCGAACATCTTCCGGCACGCCACCCGGCAGGCCTCGGCGGAACAGCGCATGGCGAGGATCTCGTCGGGCCCCTTGACCGACCGGGCCGGCTCCATGACCGACATGGCGTCGCTGAGTACGAGCCCCTCGGCGAGGAGTGCGTTCGATGCCGCCACGGGGACGGGATCGACGGCGATCCGTATATTGCCGCCGCCGTCCGCACGGACGAGTTCTGCGATCTCTGCGGCAAAGTGACTCGCATTCTCGTCGACCCGTTCGCCGGCCAGGAAGTAGGTGAAGCAGGTGGTCGGCCGCACCTCGGCGATCATCGGGTTGTGCGCCGAGAGGAACTCGCAGGCCGAATAGTCGAACAGCACGATCGGGCCCTCGGTCGGGACCCAGAGCCAGCGGGCCTCGTTGTGGAGGAACCACAGCTGCATGTTCGGAGCATGGGTGGCGTACATGAGGTTCATCGGGTCGAACAGCAGGGCGCCGGCAAGGTCCCTTTGCACCAGCTGTTCGCGGATGCGACCCACCCGGTAGTGCTGCATGGCGTCGAGGTCGGGAAGGGTCAGACCGGCCGCGGCCCATTCGGAGATGGCCGGCTCGCCGGGCCCGAGGAGGACCCGGTTGCCTTCGGTTGCCGCCCGCTGGACGAGCGGGTCGTCGAATGTTGCCCGAATCCTGGCCCGGGCTCCTGCTGGTGCTCCCATGGTCGTGCTCGCTCTCACTTGTTCCTGCAGAAATCGTGTCCGGCCGGCGCTCTTGCGTCAGCCTCTCATTCGTGAACCGCTGGGGTCGAACAATGGCTCGTCCAACCGGTGGGCGCTGCGCCGCACCCCCATGACCTCGATCTCGAAGTCGGTCTCGTCGGCGATCGCGATGGGCAGATAGCCGAGGGCACACGACGACTGCGACCAGTGGGCGTAGCCGCCGGAGGTCGCCCAGCCGACGACCTCGCCGTCGTGCCAGATGGGTTCGTCGCCGAGTACGTCGGCGTCACGGCGGTTCGGGTCACCGGCATCGAGCGTGAAGGCGCAGAGGCGACGCTGTGGCCCCTGTTCGCGTTCGGTGATCACTGCGTCCCTTCCGAGGAAATGGCCCTTGTCGGGTTTCACGAACCGGCCCATGCCGGCCTCGTCGGGGGTGTAGATCGACCGGTATTCGGTGGACCAGGCGCCGAAGTTTTTGTCGAAGCGCATCGAGTTGAGCGCCTGCAGGCCGAAGAGCCGGATGCCGTGGGTTTCGCCGGCCTCCATCAACAGGTCGAACAGTCGGGCCTGGAGCGATGCGGGGACCCAGAACTCGTAGCCGAGGTCGCCGGTGAACGTGATGCGTCCGACGAGCGTGTTCGCCATCCCGAGGTCGAGGTGCCGGATGTCGAGGAAGCGGATCGCCTCGTTCGAGACGTCGTCGTCGGTGAGAGAGGCCAGCAGGTCGCGTGCCTTCGGACCGGCGATCGACAGGCCGGTGAGCTCGTTGCCGAGTGGCCGGTAGGCGACGGAGCGGGGGGCGTCGTCATCGACGGCGATCTGGGCGCGGAACCAGCGCTCGTGGTAGCCCTCGGCCGCACCGGAGCCGAACACGAGGAATCGCTCGCTGCCGTCGAAGGGGTCGGCGAGGGTGGCGACGGTGAAGTCGCCGATGAGCCGGCCCTGGTGGTTGAGCATCGGGGTCAGGGCCATGCGACCCGGTCCGGGAATGCGGTTGGCCATGACCCGGTCGAGGAACGACCGGGCGCCCGGTCCGGTGAACTCGTGTTTGGCGAATCCCGTGGTCTCGATGAGGCCGACGCCCTCGCGCACCGTCCGGACCTCGTCGGCGACCAGCGGAAAGGCGTTGGATCGGCAGAACGTGACGTCTTCGACCGGCTCCTCGCCGGCGGCCTGGAACCACAGCGCACTCTCGAGCCCGTAGGACGCACCCCATACGGCGTTGGCCTCGGTGAGGCGTCCGTGGATCGGCGAGGTGTGGAGCGGCCGGCCGGCCGGTAGTTCCTCGTTGGGGAAGCTGATGCGGAAGCGCCTGCTGTAGTTCTCCATGACCTTCGTGCGGGTGTAGGAGGGCGTCGTCCAGTCGCCGAATCGGGCCACGTCCATGCCCCAGATGTCGAAGCCGGGATCGCCGGTGGTCATCCAGTTGGCCATCGACAGGCCGACGCCGCCGCCCTGGCTGAGCCCGGCCATGACGCCGCACGCCACCCAGTGCCCCGGCTGGCCGCGAACCGGGCCGATGATCGGGTTGCCGTCGGGGGCGAACGTGAACGGGCCGTTGACCACGGTCCGGATGCCGGCGTCGGCGTAGATGGGGAAGTGTTCGAAGCCGAGTTCGAGTGAGGGGGCGATGCGCTCGAGGTCGGGGGTGAGGAGCTCGTCGGCGAACGACCACGGGGTCTCCCTGACCGACCAGGGGACGCAGGCCTGTTCGTAGGTGCCGAGCAGCAGGCCCTCGCCCTCGACCCGCAGGTAGATCTCGCCGCCGAAGTCGATGGCGCCGTATCCGTGGCCACCGGTCGCCTCGAGCCAGGGTGCGATCTCGGGGATCGGCTCGGTCAGGAAGTACATGTGTTCCATGGCGAGGATCGGGAGTTCGATGCCGCACATGCGCCCGACCTCGCGGGCCCAGAGGCCGCCGCAGTTGACGAAGTGGTCGCAGTTGATGGTGCCCTTGTCGGTGTGGAGGTCCCAGGTCCCGTCAGGGCGCCGCTCGATCGTGTGGACCCAGGTGTTCTGCTCGACCTCGGCGCCGGCCTTCCTGGCGACGTCGACGTAGGCCCTGGTCACCCCGGAGGGATCGACGTGGCCCCCGATGGGGTCCCAGAGGGCACCCACGAAGTGCTGCTCCTCCATGAACGGGATCAGCTGCTTGGCCTCGGAGGGTGTGATCATCTCGGTCTCCATGCCGAGGTAGCGGCCGCGGGCGTGGGTCATGCGCAGCCAGTCGAGGCGGTCCTCGTCGTCGGCGAGCATGACCTCGCCGGTGAGGTGGATGCCGCACGACTCGTCGGAGCGCTTCTCGAGCTCCTGGTAGAGCTGGACCGTGTAGCGCTGGAGGGCGGCGACGTTGGGGTCGCCGTTGATGGTGTGCATGCCGCCGGCGGCATGCCAGGTGGACCCGGCGGTCAGGTGCTTTCGCTCCAACAGGACCACATCGGTCCAACCGGCCTCGGTCAGGTGGTAGAGCACGCTGGCGCCGACGACGCCGCCACCGATCACGACGGCCTGGGCGTGGGATTTCATGGATGGGCCTCGCTGTCGCTTCGCTGCGGGTCAGAAGTCTCGAAAATCAGTAGTCCGTCTCGACGCCGCCCTCGGCGACGCGGCGCTCGACGAAGTCGTCGAGCTCGGCCCGGCGGTCGTCGGGCATGGGTGGTTCCTCGTGGGCGGCGAGGATCAGGTGGGCCAGCTTCTCGGCACGGTCGTGGGCCTCGAGGCGGCCGCCGTCGTCCCAGTTCTCGAAGTTGGTCCAGGACGACACCATCGGCTGGAAGTGTTCGGTGGCGTAGCGCTCCTGGGTGTGTGAGGTGCCGAAGAAGTGGCCGGCGGGGCCGACCTCGGCGATGGCCTCGACGGCCAGGGAGGCGTCGTCGACGGTGATGGGCTTGAGCATCTCGGTGACCATGTTGAGCAGGTCGGCGTCGATGACCATCTTCTCGTAGGAGGTCAACAGCCCGCCTTCGAGCCACCCGGCGCCGTGGAGCAGCAGGTTGACGCCGCCCATGACTGCGCCCCAGAGCGAGATCACGCTCTCGTAGGCCGACTGGGCATCGACGCTGTTCGATGCGTTGACGTTCGACGACCGGTAGGGGACGCCGTAGCGGCGGGCCAGTTGGCCGCCGACGAGGCAGGCCTTCCAGTACTCGGGGGTGCCGAAGGCGGGGCTGCCGGAGCGCATGTCGACGTTGGAGGTGAAGCCTCCGTAGGAGACCGGTGCGCCGGGCCGGACGACCTGGGTGTAGGCGATGCCGGCGAGGGCCTCGGCGTTCTGGAGGACGAGTGCCCCGGCGACGGTCACGGGCGCCATGGCGCCGGCGAGCGTGAACGGGGTGATCACGATGAGTTGGTTGCGGGCCGACATCTCCTGGATGCCGTGGAGCATCACTGTGTCGTAGCGCAGGGGCGTGCTGGCGTTGATCACCGAGAAGATCGAGGTCTCTTCGTTGATGGTGGCCTCGTCGACGCCGCGGGCGATCCGGACCATCTCGATGGCGTCCTGGTTGCGCTGCCGGCTGAGGCTGTACACGAACGAGAACTTGTCGGACAGCGTGAGCATGTCGTGGGTGGCGTGGAGGTGTCGTACGGAGGGGTGAAGGTCCATGGGCTCGACCGGGTAGCCGGCCACGGTGTGGATGGCGTTGAGGACCTGGCCCATCTTGACGAGGTTCCGATAGTCCTCCCGGTTGCCGTTGCGGCGGTCGCGGCCGAGGCCGGTGACGAACGGGGGGCTGGCGACCGAGGTGTAGACGATGTGGTCGCCGCCGAGGATCAGGTCGCGACACGGCTCCCGGCCGTGGAGCGTGAACTGGGCGGGCGCTGTGGAGATGAGCTGTGCGACGAGCTCGGGGTCGAAGCGGACCCGGTTGCCGTCGATGTCGGCGCCGACCTCGGCCAGTTGGCGGAGGGCGGTGTCGTCGAGGAAGTCGAGGCCGGTCTCGCGCAGGACGCGCAGCGACGCCAGGTGGATGGCCTCGAGTTCGTCGTCGGAGACGGCCCGGATCGGGTCGAGTCGCATGCGCGGCTGTTCCCAGGGGGGCTGTTCGGCGATGACGTCGCGGGTCTTGGAACGATTGCTGAGGCGGCCCCGACGTCCGCTCATGTGGCCGCTCCGGGAGTCGGACGGTGGCCGAGATCTGCGGAGACCCGGTCTGCCCGGGCGAGGATCAACTCTGCGATCGCGTCGGCCCGTTCGGCGGGAGGGAACCGGTAGCTGGGTCCGTAGGTGTAGAGGGCGCCGATGGCGTGACCCCTGGAGTCGAGGATCGCCGCTGCGCAGCTGGAAAGGCCGACGACGTACTCGGCGTGGGTCCAGATCACCCGCTCGGTCCGGGCCTGTCTGATGCGTTCCCGCAACTCGGTGGGATCGGTGACGGTGTTGTCGGTGAAGGGGGGGAGGTCGCCGGCGAGGAATGCGTTGATCCTGTCGTCGGGCCAGGTCGCCATGACCACGAAGCCGGTGGACCCGGCGTGGAGGGGGACCCTGGTCCCGGTCCAGTCCTCGGCCTGGACGGGTTTCGGTGCATCGACCTGGCGGATCGTGATGGTGTCGTGGTCGACCACGATCGAGAGGCAGGCCGCCTCGTCGAGTTCGGCAGCCAGGTCGTTGAGGTGGGGTTCGGCGGCGGTGACCACGTCGATTCCGGGATCGGTCGTGGTGCCCATGCCGCGAACGAGTGGGCCGATCCGGTAGGTGCCGTCAGCGGCCCGTCGCAGGGCGTTGGTCCCTTCGAGGGTGTCGAGCAGGCGGGCGGCGGTGCTCGTGGGCAGATCGACCCTTGCGGCCAGATCGACGAGTCGGCCGGGCTGGCGCGCCGTTGCCTCGAGGAGGGCGATGGCTCGTTCGACGCTCTGGACGGTGCTCACCGGGCGTCAGATTACCGCTCCATGGGAATCTGTCAATGGATTCCCGCACAACGGGAACTCGTGATCGGGGAAGCCCGGTGGCTCAGTCGTGGATGCCCTCGGAGAACGGCATCGGATCGGGTTCGGGCACGAGGTGGAGTTCGTCACCCTCGTACGGGTTGGCACGGGCCACGTCCTCGTTCAGCACCACCCCGAGGCCCGGCTCGCTGGATGGGACCACCTGGCCGCTTTCCCAGAGAATGGGTGTCTCGAGCAGCTCGGCGTGGAAGCCGTCCCAGGTGCCGATCGATTCGAGGATCAGGAAGTTGGGCGTGCACGTGGCGAGGGCGATGTTGGCCGCCGCCACGACCGGGCCGCAGTAGCAGTGCGGGGCGATCACGGCGTGGTGCACCTCGGCGATCGAGGCGATCTTCTTCCCCTGCAGGATGCCGCCGCTGCGTCCGAGGTCGGGTTGGAGGATCTGCGCGGCACCGGCCCGCAGCACGGCGGCGAACTCGGATGCCGTCGTGAGCCGTTCGCCGGTGGCGATGGGGATGGTCGTGCCGGCGGCGACGGCCGCCATGCCCTCGATGTCGTCGGGCGGGACGGGCTCCTCGAACCACAGTGGGTCGTAGGCCTCGAGGCGGCGTGCCAGCCGCAGGGCTCCCGAGGGCGTGAACTGGCCGTGGGTGCCGAACAGCAGGTCGGCCCGGTTGCCGACCGCTTCGCGGATGGCTGCGGTGTAGCGCTCGGAGAGGTCGAGGCGCTCGAGCGACGGTTGGCGACCGTCGTAGACCGTGTAGGGGCCAGCCGGGTCGAACTTGACGGCGGTGAAGCCCTGCTCGACGGCGGCCACTGCGGCCTCGGCGGCCAGTGCCGGATCGGTGTAGAGGTTCGGCCCGTCCTTGGGGGCGTAGGCGTCGTCGTCGCCGGGATAGAGATAGGTGTAGGAGCGCAGCGTCTCGTGGACCCGACCGCCCAGCAGGTCGTAGACCGGACGTCCGGTCTCCTTGCCGATGAGGTCCCAGCAGGCGATCTCGAGGGCGCTGATCACACCGCACAGCGTCGGATCCGGCCGGGACGAGTAGCCGCTGCCGTAGGCGCGCCGCCAGAAGGACTCGATGTCGAAGGGGCTCTGGCCGACCAGCCAGCGGTCGGCCACGTCCTCGATCATCTGCGCGACCAGGTTTGGTCCGACGGTCGCCACGTAGGCCTCACCGACGCCCTTCACACCGCCATCGGTTGTGAGCGTGACGAAGATGAAGTAGCGGCCGCCGTGGCGTGGCGGCGGGTTGCCGACGACGAACGTCTCGACGTTGGTGATCTTCATGGCGTGATCTCCCTTGGGTCACCGCACGGGGTGGGGTCGGGGCAGGCATGTCCGTTGGGCAGGATCACGGTGCGGATGACCTTGCCCCGGCGGACCTCGTCGAAGGCGAGGTCGATGTCCTCGAGGGGGTGGGTCGTGGTGACGAGCGAATCGAGTTCGAGGTCGCCTGCCCGATAGTGGTCGATCAGCCGGGGGACGTCGTCGGCGAGCCGGACCGTGCCCATCTTGGAGCCGAGCACCCGCTGGTTGGCTGCTGCCAGCAACGTGGGGTCGATCTCGAACGCGACCCCGTCGGGTGGCATGCCCACCAGCACGAGTGCCCCCATCGGGGCGAGGAGTTCGACGGCTCCGTTCAGCGCCGTAGACGCTCCGGTGGTGATGAACAGGTGGTCGGCCAGGCGGCCGCCGGTTGCCGTCCGGAGCACGGCGGCCACGTCGCCTCCGACCGGGTCGACGGCGTGTGTGGCGCCGAGCGCCAGGGCCGACCCGCGCTTGTCGGGGAGCGGATCGACGGCCACGATCGGGCCGGCCCCGGCGAGGCGTGCCCCCTGGATGGCGCCGATGCCGACCCCGCCGCAGCCGACGACCACGACGACATCGCCAGCCTTCACCTGCGCCGTGTTGTGTACGGCCCCGGCGCCGGTGAGGACGCCGCAGGCCAGCAGTGCGGCCGAGGTGGCTGGCATGTCGGCCGGGTGGGGCACCACCTGGGAGCGGTGGACGACCACCTGTTCGGCGAAGGCAGCGGTGTCGAGCCCCTGGGCGACGGGCGATCCGGTGGCATCGGTGAGCGGGCTGCGAAGGTTCAGGGCGAAGTCGCTCGAGCAGGTGACGTCGTGGCCGCGTCGGCAGGCCGGGCACGCTCCACAGCTGCGGACCAGGGAGATGATCACCTGGTCGCCGACGGCGATGCCGCTGACTCCCGGGCCTGTCTCGAGGATGCGTCCGGCCGCCTCGTGGCCCATCACGAGCGGGAACTCCGTGGCCCAGCTCCCGTCGACGTACATCAGGTCCGAGTGGCAGACGGCGCAGGCGTCGATCCGCACCCGGACCTCGTCGGGGCCGGGCGCGGCGAGGTGGAGCTGCTCGATGCTCTGCGGTTCGCCGGCACTCCGGCAGACGGCCGCACGGACAGTGGTCGTCCCTGACACGGCGCGGAAACTAGCCCATCGTGACCGGGTGTCGGTCAGCCCAGTATGAGCTCGGCGGCGGTCCGGAGGTCGGCCACCGACCGTGCTCCGATGTTGAGCATGGTGACGGCGCTGTCCTCCCAGGCGGCGAGGCGCTCTCGGATGCGTGCCGGTGGTCCGACGAGGCTGATCTCGTCGGCGAAGTCGGCGGGTACGGCGGCGATCGCCTCGTCACGCCGCCCATCGAGGAACAGGTCCTGGATGCGCAGCGCCTCCTCCTCGAAGCCCATCCGGGACATGAGCCTGGTGTGGAAGTTCTGGCCCTTGGCGCCCATGCCGCCGATGTAGAACGCCAGGCTTGTCCGTACCGGTAAGAGGCCGGACTCCACGTCGTCGGTCACCGTCAGCGAGACGCTGACGCTGATCTCGAAGCCGTCCTTCCGGTGGGCGATCTGGTCGGCGTAGACCTCGGGCCGCCATGGCGAGTAGTAGAGCGGCAGCCAGCCGTCGGCGATCTCGCAGGTCTGCGTGACGTTCTTCGGGCCTTCGGCGCCGAGGAAGATGGGCAGGTCGGCCCGGAGGGGGTGGGTCATGACCTTGAGCGGTTTGCCGAGGCCAGTCGATCCTGCGCCGGTGTAGGGGAGCGGCCAGAACTCGCCGTCGTTGCGCAGGTGCTCCTCGCGGGCGAAGGCGCGGCGCAGGATGTCGACGTACTCCCGGGTGCGGGCGAGTGGCCGGTTCGATGGCTGGCCGTACCAGCCCTCCACCACCTGCGGGCCCGACACGCCGAGGCCCAGGATCAGGCGGCCGTTCGAGAGGTGGTCGAGCGTGACGGCGTGCATGGCGGTCGCCGTCGGGGTGCGGGCCGACAGCTGGACGATGCCGGTGCCCAGCCGGATGCGTTCGGTGTGGCCGGCCAGGTAGGCGAGCGGTGTGAAGGCATCCGATCCCCAGGATTCGGCCGTCCAGACGGCGTCGAACCCGAGCCGCTCGGCCTCCTGGACGAGCGGGACCAGGTCGGTCGGCGGTTGTGCTCCCCAGTACCCCAGCGTCAGGCCCAACTTCATGCGGGCATCGTCGCAGCGCCCGGGGGTCGGGGGCAAGCCGCCCGACACTTGCCTGTGCCCTAGCCTGCCGCCGATGGAGAGCTTCCCGAGGCAGTTCGCCCGGACCCGGCGGTTCACCTGCGGTGCACCGAGGACCGTGACGGTCGCCGACGACGGCTCGCGGGTGCTGTTCCTGCGGTCGTCCTCTGGGGACGATCCGATCAATGCCCTGTGGTGTCTTGACCCGGTGACCGGAGAGGAGCGCCTGTTGGTCGATCCTGGCGCCCTGCTGGCCGAGGGGGGCCACGATTCCAACCGGGAGCGGGCCCGCCGTGAGCGGGCGCGTGAGGTCGGGGAGGGGATCGTCGCCTACGACGGCCTACCGGACCTGTCCCGGGTGTGCTTCGTGCTGGCAGGACGCGTCTTCCTCGCCGACGTGGGTGAGGGTCGGGTCGTCGAGCTCCTGTCGAGTGGCGATGCCTTCGATCCTCGACTCTCGCCGGACGGGGCCTCGGTCGCCTACGTGTCCGGGCGGGGCGTTCGGATCACCGGCGCCGGCGGCGACCACCGCCTGATCGGCGACTCGACCGACACCGTGTCGTGGGGTTCGGCCGAGTTCGTGGCCGCCGAGGAGATGGGCCGGATGCGCGGCCACTGGTGGGCGCCCGACGCCGGCCACCTCCTGGTCGCCCGTGTGGAGGTGGCACCGGTGGCCGAGTGGTGGATTGCCTCACCCGTCGAGCCGTGGTCGACGCCGAGGGCGATCCGGTATCCGGCGGCAGGCACGGCCAACGCCGTCGTCGGGCTCGGCATCGTCGCCCTCGACGGCACGGTGGTCGACGTCGACTGGAGCCGGGACGGTGAGTTCGAGTACCTGGCGGACGTGCAGTGGATCGAGGGTTCGCCGCCGATGCTCGTGGCGCAGACGCGCGACCAGCGCACCCTCGTGGTCCTCGAGGTCGATCCGTCGACCGGTTCGGTGGGCGAGGTGTACCGGGTCGTCGACGACGACTGGGTCGACCTGGTGCCAGGTGCCCCGTGTCGGTGGGGCGGCGCCCTCGTTACCGTCGAGGGCCGGGGAGAGACCCGCCGGCTGGTCGTGGACGGCGAGGCGCTCTCGCCGGACGGCCTGCAGGTGCGGCGCATCGTCGGGGTCGACGGCGACCGGGTCGTCGTGTGTGCCTCGAACGACCCGTTGGACGTGGATGTCGTCGCCATCGGACGGGACGGGTCGGTCGATGTGCTGGCTTCGGGTGGGGGCGTGCACGCGGCTGCCGTCGGCGGCGGCGTGCTGGCGGTGTCGGTCGCAGACCTCGACGGTTCCCGGCTGACCGTGGGGGAGCATCGTGTGGCCTCGTTCGCCGAGGAGCCGGCTGTATCGCCGACGCCCACGTTCCACGTTGTCGGGGAGCGGGACCTGCGTGCGGCGGTGCTGTTCCCGTCCGGGGCTTCAGGCCACGATGGCTCGCCGTTGCCGGTCCTGCTGGACCCCTACGGCGGGCCGCACGCCCAGCGCGTGCAGCGGGTCCGGGGACAGTTCCTCACCTCGCAGTGGTTCGCCGACCAGGGGTTCGCTGTCGTCGTGGTCGACGGCCGGGGCACGCCCGGACGTGGCCCGGCGTGGGAGCGGATGGTGCGGGGCGACCTTGCTCAGCCGGTGCTCGAGGACCAGGTCGATGCGCTCCACGCTCTGGCTGTCGCCGACGATCGACTGGACCTCTCGCGGGTGGCGATCCGTGGCTGGTCGTTCGGGGGCTACCTGGCGGCCCTGGCCGTGCTGCGCCGCCCCGACGTGTTCCACGCCGCCATCGCGGGTGCGCCGGTCACAGACTGGCGGCTCTACGACACCCACTACACCGAGCGCTACCTCGGCCACCCCGATGAGGAGCCGCTCAACTACGAGTGCACGGACCTGTGTGCGGAGGCCGGTTCACTGACCCGGCCGTTGCTGCTGATCCACGGCCTCGCCGACGACAACGTCGTCGCCGCCCACACGTTGGCGTTCTCACGGGCGCTGTTGGAGGCCGGCCGCCCCCACCAGGTCCTGCCGCTGTCGGGCGTGACGCACATGACCCCCCAGGAAGAGGTCGCCGAGAACCTCCTGCTCTTACAGCTTGAGTTTCTTCAGGAGGCGCTGGGTCTGTAGTTCGTTTTCCTGCACCCCCTGTCACTACCGGGGAGGGCCATCGCCCGCCCCACTGTCCTCGTCAAGAGTAGGACGATGTGAACGGGGCGTGCGGTTCCCGGATCGGCCGGTACGCCACCGGTTCTCGTGCCCGCCAACCTCCTCAGCGGGGGTGCGCGGATCGACTCTGGTGCAGACATCAGGCCAGGGGCCGTGGACCTTCCTGCTAGAGCGCCGTCCAGCCGCCGTCGACCAGGAGCACATGGCCGGTGAGGTAGGAGCCGGCGTCGGAGGCCAACAGGAGCAGGGCGCCGTCGAGTTCGTGGAGTTCGCCGCCACGGCCCATTGGCGTGCCGGATTCGACGTAGTTGCGGCCGCTGTCGGTGTGAAACATCTCGCTGCTGTTCATCTCGGTCTCGAACCAGGCCGGGGCGAGGGCGTTGACCCGGATGCCCTTGCGCGCCCACTGCACGGCGAGCTCTCTGGTGAGGTTGTGGAGGCCGCCTTTGGCCGTCGTGTAGCCGGGCACCCGCAGCTTTCCGCCCGACCCCTCGCCGAGCACGGAACCGAGGTTGACGACGACGCCCGGGTGGCCATTGTCGATCCACCAGCGTGCGGCCCGGCGGGCCAGTTCGTAGGGGGCGATCAGGTCGACCTCGAGTTCGTGGCGGAAGCCCTCGAGGTCATCGTCGACCGCTGGGACGACCCGGGAGATTCCGGCGTTGTTGATCAGGACGTCGAGGCGGCCGAAGTGTCCGATCGTGGCGTCGATCAGATGTTGTGGTCCGCCCGGAGCGGTGATGTCGCACTCGACGGCGAGGGCACTGGGCAGGTCGGCGGCAAGTGCCTCGAGCCGGTCGATGCGGCGGGCGGCCAGCACGACGCTGGCGCCGACGCCGGCGACCACGCGAGCGAAGCGCTCGCCGAGGCCGCTGCTGGCACCGGTGACGACCACGACCCGACCGTCGAGGCGGAACCGGTCGAGGGCGTGCTCGG
>CAJXIS010000011.1 GCA_913054115.1 uncultured Acidimicrobiaceae bacterium
GGGGACGCCCGCGGCTCTGGGTCGACCGGTCGTTCGCCGCCAAGGGGTCCGGCACGGTGGTGACCGGCACCCTGACCGGCGGCTCCCTCACCGTCGACGACGAGCTCGAACTGCACCCCCGGGGCGACCGGGTCCGGGTGCGGGCACTCCAGAACCACCACGAGGCGCGCACCGACCTGCCGCCAGGCAGCCGCTGCGCCGTCAACCTGGTCGGCGTCGCCCACGACGAGGTGGTGCGCGGCGACGTCCTCGTCCGGCGCGGCCAGTGGCACCTCACCAACGTCGTGGATGCCGACCTGCAGGTCCTCGACAGCCTCGGCCATGCCGTGTCCCGTCGCGGTGCCTTCGTTGCGTACATCGGCGCCGGCGAGCACCCGGTGAGGCTCCGGATCCTCGGCCCCGACGCCCTCGAGCCGGGGGCCGGCGGGTCGGTGCGGATGTTCCTCCCCCATGCCCTGCCGCTGCTGCCCGGTGACCGCTTCGTGCTCCGGGAGAGCGGACGCGCCGAGACGGTGGGTGGAGGTCAGGTGCTCGACGTCGATCCCCGTGAGCGTGCATCGCAGGCGCGCCCCGACCGCTCCGTCGACCGGGTGGTCCGCGAGCGTGGCTGGGTCACGGTCGACGAACTCGAGAAGCTGACCGGCGAGCGGCGCGACCCCGACATCGGCGACTGGGTCGTGGATCCGACCGCCCTCCAGACGGCAATCGCCGGGCTCCGGGCCGAGCTCGAGGTGGCCGGGCCACTCGGGTTGGACCTGGCGGGGCTCGGCGAACACGGGCGGGCCGTCGTCGGGCTGCTCGACGACGTCGTCGTGGACGGCGGCCACCTCAGGCCGGCCGATGCGGTCGACACGCTCGCCGACCACCCCTTCGTGGCCCGGTTGGCCGCCGCACCCTTCGCCCCACCCGCTCCCGACGACGTGGACCGCGGCGAGTTGCGCGAGCTGGTGCGGCGCGGGGATGTCGTCGAGCAGGACGGGATCTTCTTCGCCGCCTCTGGCATCGTCGCTGCCGGGGAGTTGGCCGCCCGGCTCCTCGCCGAGCATCCCGGGGGTTTCACGGTGTCGATGTTCCGGGAGGCCGCTGGCAACACCCGCAAACACGCCATGCCATTGCTGGCCCGCCTGGATGGCACCGGCGTCACCCGCCGACGCGACGACCTCCGGATCGGTGGTCCGCGGCTGCCAGAGTCCGGCTGAGCCACCACGCCTTCCCCAGGGCGCTCAGGCGCTCAGGCGCTCAGTCCGATCATCCTCCGGCGTTCGATCGCGCTGGTGCCACCCCAGATGCCGTGGACGTCACGGAGTTGCAGCGCGTAGTCGAGGCACTCGTCCCGCACGGCACAGCGCGCACAGATGGACTTGGCCCGCAACTCCCGTCGCCGCTTCTCATCGCGACGCTCGTTGGCCGACGGCGGGAAGAACTCCTGCGCGCTGGAACCCCGGCAGGCCCCTTGCTCCTGCCAGGCGGGGAAGGCGCATATGCCAGCCACTCGCACACCCCCCGTGTCGCGTGTGGCGCGAACCTATGGCAAGAAAGGACAATGCGCAAGAATGGGCGCATGCCCGAGGTCCTGGGGAGATTCAGTCCTTCGGAGACCGGGAGCGGTAGTCCCGTGCGCCGCCCTCCTCGGGGGCGACCTCGAGCCACAGGCCCTCGACGGCCACGACCCGGATCGGGGCACCGGCGTCGATGGGCGTCGCCCGGTTAGTGCGCGCCTTCCACACGGCCTCTCGGACACGGACCGTGCCCTCGGGACCGACCGCATCGACGGCCTCTCCCGACTCGCCGATCATCCAGTCGCGGCCGATGGTCGGGGTCGAGAACCGGGTGCGCACCATGGCCGGCATGCCTGCGGCCATGGCCGCGATCGTCCCCGCAAAGCCGACGCCGAGGGTGATCCACGACATCCCGACCCCGTCGTACAGGGCAACCGACCCGACCACCAGACAGGCCGTGGCGATCAGCGTCCAGGCGCGCGGAACACCCGTCTGGATGTCGACGGCATAGCCGAACATGGCGACCACCAGGAGTGCGATCGCCCACCAGCGGGTGGGGAGCACGGCGAGGCCGTAGCACCCGAGCAGGAACGAACCGGCGCCGATGACCCCGGCGATGCCGACACCTGCGGTGTACAGCTCGAAGACGAGCAGCCCGGCGCCGACCAGGAACAGCAGGTACGCCACCGGGGGACTGGCCGCCGTGTGGAACAGCTGGTCGACCAGCCCCGGCTTGTGGAAGCGGGTGCGGACGACCGGGGCGGTTCCCGTGCCGTCGGCGGCGGCCCCCTCGAAGCCGGGGATGCCCCGCAGGTGCTCGAGGAGCACGGGCGAGGGTCGGGCGAGTCCCCGTTCGATGGCCTCTTCGTAGCCGACGGTGTCGTCGACGAGGTCGCTGGCTGCCGGCAGGCCGAAGGGCATGCCGAAACCCGCTGCGGAGACCACCGGTTCGCCGAAGTCGCCGAAGCGGGCTCCGGGGGCGATGCCCACGTCGTCGGCCAACCCGACCAGTTGTGCCACGGCACCGCGTGCACGGCTTCCGGAGGGGCCCACCCAGAACGAGACCGGCACCGGCGAGTTCGTGATCAGTTCTGCCAGGGCGGCGACCTCTTCGTCGGAGACGACCGAGCCACGGCTGTCGACCTGGAAGACCAGGGCGATGGTCTCCGCCGGATCGACATTTTCGAGGATGTCGGTCATGACCTGGAGCAGGACCGGATCGAGCAGGCCGCTGACCTCGACGACGTCGATGACAGGGTGCACCTCATGCACCTCGTCGGCACCTGCGGCAGCCATCGGAGCGAGCACTCCGACAAGGAGCAGGGAAACGCCAGACAGGATTCGGGTGCGTCGGCACGCAGAACGGATCATCAGCAGTCCAGGGGGTGGGGTGGGCAGGGCAGGAAGGGCCCGGGAGTCGGGCCTCAGTCGGCCTCGCCGAGGGCGGCGGCGGCTTCCTCGACCGTTTCGCAGACCGGCACGATCCGATCGAAGCCCGTGGTGTGCAGGAGGCGGGTCAGGGCCGGACGATCGCAGGCGACGGCGACGTCGCCATCGTTCTCACGGGCGCGCCGGATGCCGCCGATCAGCGCCCCGAGTCCGGCGGAATCCATGAACGGGACCTCGGAGAGGTCGATGAGGATGAAACGGTGCTCGGCCAGGTTCGTGAGCGACTCGCGGAACTGGGCGACCGTGTAGGCATCGAGTTCGCCAATGGGTCGGCACAGCACATACCCGTCACCAACTTCGACGACGATCTCGAGCACCAGTGCCTCCTCGGTCGGCTCCCTACGGCGGCGATCGTAGACGGGTCTCGGCCGATTGCGGTCCGCGGCCCACTCTCCTGCGGGTCCGGAACGTCGCCGCCACGGTTCGACACGCCGTCCCCGGAGGCCCGAAGGTACGCTCCGTGCCGTGCCAACCGTGCTCCTCGCAACCGATGTCGACCGGGTCCACGACCAGGTCGAGGCCGCCATCGGGGGCGATCACGACCTGATCAGGGTCCATGCCGGCACCGCAGTGCTCGCCGCAGTCGCCGAGCACGATCCTGCGCTGGTCGTGCTCGACCTCCAGATCGGCAACATGGGTGGCATGGCCGCCTGTCTCGACCTGCGCCTCGAGCAACGGGCCGAGCGCATCCCCGATCAGCGGATCGTGATGCTCCTCGACCGGGTGGCCGACGAGTGGTTGGCCGGGCAGGCCGAGGCCGACGCCTGGCTGGTCAAGCCGATCGATCCCCTGGCGCTGCGCCGCACCGTCGACGAGGTCCTCGCCGGCCTGAGCGCCTGACGGGAGCCGGACGCCAACCGCTACCCTTTGCCCGCACACGGGTAGTGGCGCAGCTTGGTAGCGCGCCTCGTTCGGGACGAGGAGGTCGTGGGTTCAAATCCCGCCTACCCGACCATCGGGTCTCGGCACGTTATTGAAAACGGGTCGGCAGGTATCGGCCACGCAGGGTGGCCTCCTTCGGCTCGACCCGGGAGCCTGAGGGTTCTCTGGGCGACGCCCCGGGACCTGACTCGGCGCCCCTGGCCGGACAACCATGAGCGCTGCCAGGATGTGCGGCCAAGGGCCCGTTCTGGCTTCAGTGGCCCGCTCTGAGGGGGACGTACCACATGTTCTCCAACTTGCGAGACCCCGGTTGCAAGGAGCCCATCTTCGCAGGCTGGGGCGGGAGAGTCCCGTCTATCAGCCCATCTCGATGAAGGCGTCGAGGGGTACCGTCCGGTCATGGACATCGAAGAAGCCAGGCCGGTCACGGACATCGAAGTAGTGAGGGCCTTCTTGGCGAAGGAGAACGGTCTCGCCACAATCAGCACAACCCAAGCCGATGGACGCGTCCTGTCCAGCGTCGCCAACTGCGGGGTGATCGACCACCCCATCACCGGTGCGCCTTGCGTGGCCCTTGTCTCACAAGGCGGCGCTGCCCGGCTGAGCCATGTCCATCGCGGCTCCCAGGTAACCATCGCGATCCGTCGCGGCTGGACGTGGCGTTCGGTAACCGGCCCGGCCGACCTCATCGGGCCCGACGACCTGCCTGACGGCATCGACGCCGAAGCCCTACGGCTCTTGCTGCGCGAAGTGTTCCGGGCAGCAGGTGGCACCCACGACGACTTCGATGAATACGACCGTGTCATGGCTGACGAAGGCCGAGTAGCGGTCTTGGTTGCTCCCGATCGCGTCCTGGGCAACTAGGGACGACCCGGCCGAGGTCAGGTCTGGCCTTCGTCGGCGCCGGAAAATCGTTCCAGCCAGATTCGGCTTGCCTGCTCCCTGCCCAATTCGGCCACCAGTCGTGCCCATTCGGCGGCCAGGTCGTCTTCGTCATCGGAGGGCACGAGACCTACTCAACGTCGATGTAGATGCACTTGTCGAGGGACGGACCACATGTTCTCCAACTTGCGAGACCCCGGTTGCCAAGGCCCCCATTTTGACATACCAGCAAGCACAGAACGGCGAGGCCGATGCCTTCTCCAGGAGCCTCACCGCCTTCCTCCCGCTCTCCGGCGAACAGGTCGCCACCATCCTCGGCGTCGTCGCCGTACCGACCGGTGAGCGTGTCGTCAGGAAGGTGCGGGCCTGACCTGCTCCCTCAGACAGAGGCGGAGAGCGTCGGCGCCCGGAGCGGCCCCATCAGGTTGGGATGGTGCCCTTCGCTGCCTTCTTGTTCTTCTTTGCCTGTCGCTTTTCTTTCGCGGTTTTGGAGGCGGGAGTCTTGCTGCTCCGCCCACCCTTGTCTTTGCCAGCCATGACGGCCTCTCCAACTTTCTGTAGCCCTTTTGATACAGCCCGACCTTAGGCCCCCACTTCGTCCCGTACACGCATGAGGAACCCAGCGAGCCGCCTGTCTACGTCTGGGACGAGGACACGCCTCTCTTGTTCGACGTTGGCCGGCCGAGCGGGGAAGCCGTCGGCAGCGGATGGCGGCCGCTTCGTTCACCCGGCCCTGCGGACGATCCAGGCCTCCTCGGCGGGCCACTGCTGCGCCCAGTCGAGGTCGATGAACGGAAATCTGTTCTCTTCCGAGTCGGCCGGTGGCCGGAGTTCGACGAGGTCCTCGACCTCGAACCCGCACGCACGCAGCAGCCGGATGCGCTCACCGTGCGAGATGTGGAACTCGATCCCCGGATCGTCGGGCCACTCGAAGCGGTGCATCCCGAACTGGGGGCGCAGCAACCGGTCGCCGGCCGGAGCCTCGTCATCGTCGAACACGCAGAGCATCTGCAGCACGGAGTTCCCGAGGAACACCAGGCGACCCCCGGGCCGCAGCACCCGTGCCGCCTCGGGCAGCCAGCGGTACGGATCGCACCAGATGGCGGCGCCGTACTCGGAGATCGCGAAGTCGAAGCTTTCGTCGACGAAGGGCAACCGCTCGGCGTCGCCGTGGACGAGCGGGAACCGGAGGTCGAACTCCCGTTGGAATCCCGCTGCGGTCGCCAGTTGCGCAGCCGAGTTGTCGATCCCGACAGGTCGCCCTCCCCGCCGGGCCAGCCAGGCCGACACGTAGGCCGTCCCACAGCCCAACTCCACCACGTCGCCACCTCCGAACGCAGCGAGCAGGCCGACTTCGGACTCGGGGATGCCGTAGACGCCCCACCGGGGCTGGTCGTCGGCCCAGTTCCGTCGCCCGGGCTCGATCCAATCCGCAGCGGTCAGATCCCAATGGGCCCGATTCGACTCGACATGGTGACGGGGTCCCTGACGATCCACCCCACGAGTGAACCACACGTCCCCGTGGGAGGCACCCCCACGGCCCGACGAGTCGGTGGCGACTGCAGCGCGCTGGTCCCCGGACGCGAAGGAACCCGCCCCTCGGGGCGGGTTCGCTCGTTCTCGGCCCCCTCGCCCCTCGATGGGGGCGGGGGTGCGCCTCAGCGCTGGTTGAGCGGCCGCGGGCGACGCCCGGTGGGGCTCTTGGCGGCCGTGTCGGCCAGGTTCGAGATGGTCCGTGCCAGGGCGCCGTTGACGCCGAAACCGGTGCCGACGGCCTGGAGGATGAGCGAACGCACGTCACTGGCCGTGGTGTTGGTGGACTTGAAAGCACGCATTGGCAGTTCTTTCGGTGAGGCGCCACGGACGAAGGACCGGAGCGCACAGGTGGTGCAATGCATTCGAGGACCGCCGCACCGCCTGGCCCGAACGGGCAGGTCAGCGGTGGTTACCCATCGGTAAAAACCCGACACGACAAGTCTGCCGGGAACACCATCCACCTCCTCAGAGACAGTGGTCACACGCGCGCTCTGGGTGGCAGGAGGCGACGGTTCAGGTCTCCGGATCGGTCAAGGTGAGCATGCCCCCCGGCGTCGCCATCAGGTTGGCCAAAGGCCCATCGACGACTCCCGGCCGCCAGTCGAGAAGGTCCTCGGCATAGGTCCGCATGGCCGGATGATCCATCACCGGCGACACCTCGTCGGGGTCCTGCTCGAGGTCGACGTACAACGGCGGCATCCCACCGAAGAGCACGAGCTTGCCGGCCCGGTCCCGTTGGACCGCCAGGTTGCACTCGGCGAGCGGCAGGCCGAAGCCCTCGGCGAACACCCTGAAGTCGAACTCCCAGTGGGCCGCCGACCTCCACGACTGCACCGATCCCGTCTCGAGGAACGGTCGCAGCGACCGACCCTGGCACTGGTCGGGGACCGGGAGGCCCGCCAGGTCGAGCAGCGTCGGCATCACGTCGACGTGCTCGGTGAACTCGTCGACCACGACACCCGACACGCCGTCCAGGTCCGGCCACCGCACGATCAGCGGCACATGGAACGACCGGTCGTGGAAGCCCAGCTTGCTGATCAGCCCGTAATCGCCGAGCAGCTCGCCGTGGTCGGACGTGACCGCCACGACCGTCCGGTCGGTGCTCCCGGCGTCGTCGAGGGCACCCAGCAGGCGACCGATCTGGTGGTCGACCTCGGCCATCATCCCGTAGTAGGTGGCACGCAGCTGTCGGATCTCGACCGGGTCGCGGGGAGCGGTCATGAACCCCCAGCCCTGCAGCGCCTCGACGAAGGGATGGTCGATGGTCGATGCCGGCAGGGGCTCCGGGACCTCGGCCGGGTCGTGGAGGTCGTTGTAGGGGGCCGGCACGTGGAACGGGGGGTGCGGCCGCCACAGCGACACGTGCACGAACCAGGGCTCCGGGAGGCCGTCGAGCAGATCGATCACCCGGCCGACGACGAACGCCGTCTCGGTCTCGTCGGCTGCGAACACCGACGGCGGCCACATCGAGCCCCGGCCCGGTGGAATCTCGACGTCGTCCCGAGGCCGGTTCATGCGACTCCGATCGGAGATGTCGTGCCCCCTCGACTCGAGCCACCGGAACCAGGCCTCCCGATCGTCCGTCAACTCGAGGCCGACGGTGAAGCCGGGCAGGATCCCCTTGTAGGTCAACAGCCTGGGGTCGTCGTCGTCAACGGTCCGGGGATCGACCGTCTGGTCCGTGTAGCCGAACAGGATCGGGTCGTAGCCACCCGCCCGGGCCTCGTGGGCGATGTTGGTGAGGCCGGCGTCGAGTGGCGTGCCGTTGAACACCACCCGGTTGGTGTGCTGGTAGGTGCCGGTCAGGAGGCACGCCCGGCTCGGACCACATGGCGTCGCCTGGCTGTAGTGGCTGGCGAACCGCACGCCGTCGGCGGCGAGGGCATCGAGATTCGGCGTCTGGACCATCGGGTGGCCGGCCGCCCCGAAGCAGTCGGCACGCCACTGTTCGATCGTGACGAACAGCAGGTTGGGGCGGGACGGATCGCCGGTGGTCGCCACCCGCGCATCCTTGCACGAAGTCGGGCCAACCCCGGGCCACAACTAGTGTCCGACGATGCCCACACACCGCCTGCCCCGAGAGGGGCGCCAGCTCGGCCTTCTGCTGGCGGCGACCGGGATGTTCCTCGTCTCGACCGACTCGCTGTTCATCCGCATCGCCGATGTCGACGGGTGGACGATCGCCTTCATGAGCAGCCTCTGGTCGACACCGATCATGTGGGGGATCGCCGCCCGCAGCCTCGGGCGGGAACTCCCCAACCGGATCATCCGACACCGGGTGCCGCTCATCTCGTCCAGCCTCCTCGGTTCGATCAGCACGATCGCGTTCATCACGGCCGTGACGAAGACCGAGGTCGCCAACGTGGTGGCCATCATCGCCGCGACGCCGATCTTCGCCGCCGTCATCGCCAGGGTCAGCCTCGGGGAGCGTGCCTCGCCACGGACCTGGCGGTCCATCGCCGTCACGATCGGCGGCATCCTCGTGATCGTCGGCGGATCACTCTCCGGCGACGGCCTCAACGGCAACCTCCTCGCCCTGTTCGCCATCTGCTGCTTCGGCACCAACCTCTCGATCTGGCGCCGCTACCCCGACCTGCCGAGGACGCTGCTCGTCGCCCTGACCGCCACGTTCACGCTGCTCATCACTGCGTTGCCGGCACATCCCTCCGGCCTCGACCGAAATGGACTGCTCGCCACCCTGGCGATGGGCACCCTGTTCGCGCCGACCGCCCGCTTCTGCATGTCCACGGCGACCCGGTACGCGTCGCCGGCGGAGGTGAGCCTGTTCACGCCCGTGGAGACAGTGTGCGCCACGCTGTGGGTATGGCTCTGGTTCAACGAGGTACCGCCCACAGCCACGTTCATGGGTGCCGCCGTCGTGCTGGCTGCCGTCGCCTACGGGGTAACCGGCCCGGCCGCCGATGTGGCTTCCACTCCCAGAACCCACACCTGAGCCAGCCATGACCCGTTCGCCCCACTCCTCCGACCCGGTCCTCGACCAGGCTGCAGCCCTGGGCATCGTCCACGAGGTGATGCCATGCGATCCCGAACTGGCCGACACGGCGGCGTTCTGCGCCGCCTACGGCGTCGCCCCCGAGGACTCTGCCAACGCCATCCTCGTGGCCGGGAAGTCCCGGGCGGACGAACCGCAGCCCTTCGCGTTGTGCCTGGTGCTCGCCACCCACCGGCTCGACGTCAACGGCATCGTCCGCCGTCGACTCGGCAGCCGCAAGGCGTCGTTCGCGAACGCCGACCAGACCCGCTCGCTCACCGGCATGGAGATCGGCGGGGTCACGCCGTTCGGGCTCCCGGAACCCGTCCCCATCTGGATCGACGCCGCCGTGATGGCCCGCCCCGACGTGGTCGTGGGCGGTGGCTCCAGGGACCGCAAGCTGCGGCTGCCACCCGAGGGGCTGCTGGCGCTACCCGGCGCCGAGGTGGTCGAGGACCTGGCGCGACCCGTCGACCCGGGCTGAGTCCCGAGCCTCGACGGAGGGACCTGCAACCCCCACCTCCGGGCAACAGGCGCTAGACGGAGCCCCTGGCGAGGTGCCGGGACAGGGCGTCCCTGGCCGAACTCGGCGGGGCGCTGTCCAACAGCCGGCAGAGCCGGTCCCGCCGACCGACGGCGGTCAGGACGTCGGCCGCCACGGTGTCGGCCACGTACAGCAGGTCCAGCCGGGAACCCTCGGTGAGCGGATCGGCCATCAGGCCGTCGACCACGTGACCGCACGCCAACTCGGCGGTCACGAGCTTGAGCGCCGCCGCCTCGAGTTCGTCGAGGGCGTCGAGGACCCGCAGCACGTTGGTCGCCTGATCGTCCGTGAGCACGCCAGATTGTGGAGCATCTGCGCGCGGTGCGTGGGGATACTCGGTGCTCTGCGCGCCCACCGCGCGATCTCTCGTCGGTCCGCCATGCAGTACGTTCCAGGACCATGGAACTGCAGGACGTCCAGGATCTCATGGAACACCTCTACGGCGAGGCCGACCGGGAACGCGGCATCCCCTCAACCGTGGCCTGGCTGTGCGAAGAGGTCGGTGAACTGGCCCAGGCGGTGCGCAAGCAGTCGCCAGACCGTCAACTCCACGAGCTGGGCGACGTGCTGGCGTGGCTGTCGAGCCTCGCCAACCAGTTGGACCTCTCCCTCGACGACGCCATGCAGCGGTACGTCGAGGACCCTCCCTAGGGAGGAACCGGATTCCGTTCCGGGCTACGAGAACCGGCGGCGGACGAGTTCCTCGGCGATCTGGATGGCGTTGAGGGCGGCGCCCTTGCGCAGGTTGTCGCCACACAGGAAAAGCGCCAGGCCGTGCTCCAGGGTCTCGTCGCGACGGATGCGACCCACGATCGTCGGATCGATCCCGGCGGCGTCGATCGGGGTCGGGACATCGGCGAGGATCACGCCCGGTGCGGCGGCAAGCAGTTCGCCGGCCCGCTCCGGTGACAGGTCCCGGGAGAAGCCGGCGTGCACGGACAACGAATGGCCCGTGAACACCGGCACCCGGACGCAGGTTCCCGAGACCTTCAGGTCCGGGATTCCGAGGATCTTGCGACTCTCGTTGCGGAGCTTCTGCTCCTCGTCGGTCTCGCCACGGCCGTCGTCGACGAACGAGCCGGCGTGGGGGAGCACATTGAAGGCGATGGCCCGTGCGAACGAAGAGGGCTCCGGGAAGTCGACGGCCCGTCCGCTGTGGGTGAGCGCTGGAGCATTGTCGAACACCGCCGCAACCTGCGAGGCCAACTCCTCGACGCCGGCCAGGCCCGCACCGGAGACCGCCTGATAGGTGGCGATGGTGAGCGAGACGAGGCCGGCCTCGGCATGCAGCGGAGCCAGCACCGGCATGGCGGCCATCGTCGTGCAGTTGGGGTTGGCGACGATGCCCTTCGGCAGGTGGTCGAGCGCATCGGCATTGACCTCGGGAACCACCAGCGGCACCTCGGGATCCATGCGCCAGGCCGACGAGTTGTCGACAACGACCACGCCTGCCTCGGCCATGGCCGGTGCATAGGCCAGCGATGCGGCCCGCCCGGCGCTCACCAGGGCGAGATCGATCCCTGACCAGTCGGTGGACTCGGCATCCTCGACGACGATCACGCCGTCGCCCCACGGCAGGCTGGTGCCGGCAGACCGCGACGAGGCGAAGAAGCGCAGGTCGCCGAGGGGAAGGTCGCGTTCGGCCAGAAGGGAGCGCATGACCCCGCCAACCTGACCCGTTGCTCCGACGACCGCGATGTTCACGGCTGGCAGGCTACCGACGGCTCGTGGTCGCGAACCTCCGCATTACCGATCAACGCTCACCCGGATACTCGAAGACGAACTCGTCACCGTCCGCCTGACGGGCCGCAGCAAACAGGTCGGCCACGAACGCAATCATCGGGAAGGAACCACACGAGTCGTCCACCCAGGCCGCAACCCTGCCCGCTGCCTCGTCGAGGTCGGCGCCGCTGGTCGGCGAATCCATGAGGGCGCCGAACAGGGCGTTGCGGAGGCGAGCCTCCGTCACCGTCCCGGGGTCCAGATCGGCGAGCACCCGGTCGATGTCCGCGTACACCTCGGCAAGCAGGCCGGAATCGGCGCCGAGGTCGGCGGGTGCATGCTCGTCGATCCAGCCCAGGAGGGCGGTCGTCGCACGCAAGTGCGTCAGGCGGTGGGTCGCCTCGGTGGCGTCCGATGCCACGAGTTCCTCGAGGGCCAGCGTGATCGACGCCGACTCGACGGCGAGTCCCGCACAGAATCCCTCGGGCACGTCCGAGTGCTGTGCCGTGGTGGTGGTCCGCGGGGGCGCCGTGGCCGATGTGGTGGGGGGCGCCGTGGTGGGGGGCGTGGTCGACGGAGCAGTGGAGGTCGTTGTCGACGTCGTAGATGTCGTCGTCGAAGTCGATGTCGATGCGATGCCGGATGTCGCCCCTCGGGACACGTCCGGCGTCGCACACGCCCCGACGAGCACGAGCGCGAGCGCGACCAACGGCCACCGAATCATCGGACGCATCTCAGCTACCCGTCAGGAGCTTTCGGATGAAGTCGCGCATCTCCCGGGGAAGCGTCGATGGGGGTGGCGTCGTCGAGGGCCGGATCGCCGACCTGGGGTCGAGGCCCGCAAGCAGCAGTGCAACCTCGTGGGGGCACTCCTGGAGCAGGAACACGCTCACGGCCTCGGCCGACTCGGCCATGGCGGCGTGCCGCTCGGCCAGAGAGGCGTTGATCGCGATCATGGCCGATCGTGCATCGAACTCGTCGCCCGACCCGGCCAGGTGCGGCAACGTCGACTCGCGCCAGAGCGTGGCCAGGCGCTCTGCCTCGCCGACGACGCCCATGGGAGCCCGCTCGAGCAGCCATCCGGCGAGGAACGACATCGCCGAGGCCGCCTCGACGTACACCCGGGGATCTTCCGGACCGAATCCCGACCGGAGGCCGGCCAGCCTGTTGCCCTCCCGCTCGAGGTGTCCGGCCAGGTCCGGGCAGAAGGTCTCAGCGACGGTCGTCGGAACGATGGCCTCCGTGGTCGTCGGTTCCGGATCCCCGGTCCCACCGGACGGCTGCGTGGTCGACGACGGCTGCGTGGTCGGCGGTGGCGTGGTCGGCGGCACCGTCCATGACGGATCGACGGTCGGTCGTTCCGGTGCGGCATCGCTCCCACAGGCACCGGCCGCAACGGCGACAGCGACAAGCACGTACAGCAGTGCGCCCGAGCGGATCCGCACCCGTCAGCCCCCCGGGGTGAAGCCGGCGCCGAAGCCGCCGAACAGGTCGAAGACGATCGTCGCCTGGACACCACATGCACCGGCGATGTGGGAACGCAGGCGATTCGTCGCTGCGGGGAGCTCTGCGGCGTTCATACCTTCCAATCCTGCCCCGATTCGACTGCTGGCGGCGAGCAGGGCGGTGTCCCGTGCCTCCGGGCCGTCGTCCTCCATGCCCGCCACCGCATCGGCGAACGCCTCGTCGACGATGATGACGGCGTCGTGCACGAGCACCGCCGTCTCACCGAGGTCGGCTGGGACGTTGGTGGCGAGCCAGGCGAACACGCCCTCGGTGACATCGAACAGTGCCGCATAGGCGACGGGATCGACCGACGCCTGCCCGAGGGTCTCCTGGTCCATCACCAGACGGAGAACCTCGTCGATGACGTCGAGGTAACCGGCGCAGAACGGCGTCAGCCCGCCGGAAGCCTCGAGCGGGCATCGGATCAGGTTGGCCATGAGGGGGGTGTCGACCAGGAGTGCATCCATCGCCGACCCCTCGGCGGAGACGCCGCCGGGCCGTGAGAACTGGGCGATGAGGATCGGTGACAGGTGATCGGCTGTGACCCCTTCGAGCATGCAGTTGGGATCGATGACCGGTGCATGGGGGTCGCTCGCCATGCTGGCGGCGAGCCCGGTCCGGAACACCGCCTCGACGACTCCGCAGGTCTCGAGCGCCTCGACGGTCATCGCCGCCTGATGCGGCTTCGGACCCTGCCTCGAGATCGAAAGCACGACCTCGGGCCCGCTGGCGGCGAGGAGCGCATTGGCCACGCACCCGAGCTCGGTGTCGGCGAGTTCCTCAAGGACACCGTCGGCACCGGCATCGATGACAAATCGCTCACGGACATCGTCGAGGCTTGCTGCGGCCGCCGTCGGCTGAACCGTGGTCGTCGTCGATCCGCTCCCGCTGTCCGGCCCCGATGAGGCACAGGCCCCGGCCACAAGCGTGAGCAGGACGGCCAGGGCGATCGGCCGCGCGAATACGCCGGCTGGTTGGCACACGGTGGGGCTGCCGAATCGTCGCTTCAGGCGCCGGCGAGCCCGAACGCATCGTGGAGGGCGACGACCGCTTCCTCCACCTGGTCCTCGGCGACGACGCAACTCACCCGGATCGCCGACGTCGAGATCATCTGGATGTTGACACCCGTGTCGGCGAGGGTTTCGAACATCGTCGCCGCCACACCCGGGTTCGAACGCATGCCCGCACCGACGATGCTCACCCGGGCGATTTTCGGGTCGGCGTCGACGCCGGCTGCGCCGATCTCGGCGACCAGCTTCCGGGTCTCCTCCAACGTCCGGTCGAGGTCGCCCTTCGGCACCGTGAACGAGATGTCGGTGACACCCCGCTCCGAGACGTTCTGGACGATGAGGTCGACGTTCACGCCGAGGTCGGCGAGCGCACGGAACACCGTCGCTGCCACGCCGGTTTGGTCCGGCACCCCGGCAATCGTCATCTTTGCCTCCGACGTGTCGTGCGTGACCGCCGAGACGATGGCCTGTTCCATGTTGGGTTCCTCCTCGTCGACCCACGTTCCCTCCTGCCAGGTGAACGCCGATCGGACATGTAGCCGCACCCCGTGGGTGCGTGCGTATTCAACTGACCGCATAGCCGGCTTCGGGCAGCCGGAGGCGGTCATCTCCAGCAGCTCCTCGAACGACACCGACTGCATCCTTCGCGCAGTCGGCACCAGCCGGGGGTCGGTGGTGAACACCCCGGTCACATCGGTGTAGAGCTCGCAGACATCGGCCCCGAGCGCGTGGGCGAGCGCCACGGCGGT
>CAJXIS010000012.1 GCA_913054115.1 uncultured Acidimicrobiaceae bacterium
GTGACTTGCCGCCCTTGCGTGCCACGGCGACGATGGACTCGACGTCGGGCCATTCGTCGCCGGTCCTGCGGTCTCGGCCGCCGAGCGCCGACACGTACACGTCGGCCTGGCGCCACAGCACCCCCTTCGGCATGCCGGTGGTCCCGCCGGTGTACAGGATGTAGAGGTCGTCCGGTGTCGGCTCGACCCCGGGGTCGGGGTCGCTGGCTGCGAGTGCGTCGTCGAACCAGACCGCCCCGGGCAGCAGCGGGTTGTCCGATGCGTCCGGCACCTGGATCAATGTTCTCGGGCCGGTCATGCCCTCGAGCACCTCGGCCAGCGTCGCTGCGAATGCCGAGTGGTACACGAGGCCGCGGGCGGCGCTGTCGTGCAGCAGGTAGGTGAGTTCCTCGGCCACGTACCGGTAGTTGACGTTGAAGGGTGCAACCCGGGCCTCGAGGCAGCCGAGGTTGGCGATCAGGAACTCGGCGCTGTTGTGGAGGTACAGCCCGAACGTGTCCTGCCCGATCTCGTGGTTGGCGAGCTCGTGGCGCTCTTTGCGCACCTCGAAGCCCTGATCGACCAGATAGCGGCCGAACCGCCGGGCCCGGTCCTGCATGTCGGCGTAGGTGAGGCGCAGGTCGTCCTGTGGGAGAAGATGCACGTAGTACTCGCGGTCGGGCACGGCTTCGGCGACGGCTCGTGCAAGCACCGTGAGGTTGTAGTCAGGCATGGGTGTCGGAGAATCTTTCGTTTTCTTGAGATCTTGCTGGAGTTGTCGGCGGGAGGGGGAAGTGCGTTCAGCCGCTGATCTCGAGGCCCAGCCACGCTGCGGCCAGGCCCAGCAACAGTGTGCCCCCCACATAGAGGGTCGCAGCAGTTCGGGGCGTCGGGTTCAAACGACCGGCAGCGTTTCTGGTCGGACTCGCAGAGTCTTCGGCCAGGTCCGCTGCGTCCTGGGCGAAGCGGGAGAACGTCGTGAGGGCGCCGAGACCTCCGGTTCCCACGATCGTCATCGTCGCCGCGGAAGCGCCACTCCCGGCGAGCAGCCCCAGCAGGAACGCCCCGACCACATTCACCAGCAGCGTGCCCCAGTGCCTGCCCGGCCAGCGGTGGCCGGCCATCCAGCGCACCACGGCGCCTATCCCCGCGAGTACGAAGAACGCAAGGATCGCAAGGATCGCCGAGCCGGTCATCGGTTGGCTCGATTCCCACGCCCGGCCCCTCGCCCGAGCAGGAACGCCCCGAACCCGAGCGCCACCGACAGCACCACGTACGAGGCGGCGGCACCCGGCCTGGCGTCCCGCATGAGTTCGGCGGCATCGACCGCGAACGTGCTGAACGTCGTCAACCCCCCGCAGAACCCGGTTCCGACCAGCAGCAGCGCGCGGTCGGCCTGGTCTCCGGCACCGGCCAGGTCGGCGGCTCCGGGTCTCTTCCCGGCACCGGCGGTGCCACCAACCCTGACCCTCGCTCCGGCTCGTCTCATGAGCACCCCTAGGAGCCCGCACCCGATGAAGTTGACCAGCACCACCGGCCATGGCAGTCCCCAGGGCAGGCCCTCCTGGAGGCCGATGTAAAGGTTGTCGTCCACCGCCACCAGCGTCGTGGTCGCGGTCCGTGCATCCTGTTCGCCGCCCGGCAGCACCTCGAGTACGGCCCATCGGACACCAGCACCCACCGCCCCGCCCAGGGCGACGAGCACGGCTGAAGTTCGCAGGAGACCCAGTCGCATGCCCGGACACTAGGTGTACTTGCCGAGATCCCGGCTCGTGAGTCGACCGGGGCCGGTTGCCGGTTGTTCGGCCACTTCGGGTGGGGTGCCGGCCGGCGAGCGTGCCAGGCCAAGGGGTGTGACAGCCGCCCCGCACCCGCCCCGGCTCCCGCCCCGGCTCCCGCCCCGGCTCCCGCCCCGGCTCCCGCCCCGGCACCCGTCCTCGTCCGAGGGTTCCGCCTCAGTCCCCGTTTCCGCAGGCTGCGCCGTTCCAGTCGGCGACTCCGGCGACCAGCCCGTCGATCAGGTCGTCGAGTTGCGGTGCCCGTGGGGTGCCGTCCCGGTCGCTCCAGTCGTGGGCCTCGATGTTCCACCGGATGCTCGGCGGCAGCTCGACCTGCACGCCACCGTGCCGCGGCCTGTTGACGGGGTTGCGGGGGTGGATGCCTCTCAGCCTGCGGGGCATCTCGGCGAGGTCGTCGACGACCCGGAAGTCGTCGGGGAGCGTGCCCCTGAGGTGGCCGGCGAGATGGTTGGCGAACGGTCGGTTGGTGCCGCCGAGAAGCACGGCAAAGAAGTCGTCATCGCGGCCATAGCCGTGGATCGAGACGATCGTCTCGACCCGTCCGAGGAAGTCGGCCAGCCGTGGTGAGGCTGAGGGGTCGAAGCCGGTGGACGAGAGGTGGTGTCGGGAGCCTTCGGGCTGCAGCACGCCGTAGTACGAGGCACCGGTGCGGCCGGCGACCTCCCGGGCGACCACCTCCGTGGCTCGTTCCAGGCCCCCGCCGTGGAGGGCGCACACGCCGAACGTCGAGCCCAGTTCCAGTTCCTCGACCACGCCGGGCAGTGCGAGCAGCGTCGACAGGTCGGCGATCCGTCGGATCGGGCTCATCGGCGCCGGAATGCCGGACGGGCGAGGATCACGAGC
The DNA here is from genome assembly GCA_913054115.1 of uncultured Acidimicrobiaceae bacterium. Taxonomy (GTDB): domain Bacteria; phylum Actinomycetota; class Acidimicrobiia; order Acidimicrobiales; family MedAcidi-G1; genus S20-B6. The sequence continues at coordinate 2,622 of CAJXIS010000012.1, forward strand.
GTCGTCACGACGACGAGCGTCAGCAGCGCCTCGAGCGGGACCGCCCAGCGTCCCGGTGTGCCGGTCCAGTTGGCCATGCGGGTCGGCCAGTCCAGGACGAGCCGTCCGACGGGGAACAGCACGAGTTCGCCCCGGTGGGCGATGCCCTCGCCGAGCAGCCATGCCATTCCGACGACCGTCCAGCCTGTCTGGCGGGCCTCCCGGGTCATTGCCGGTCCGATGCCCCAGATCACGGCGGTGAGGACCACGAGCCACAGCGCCAGCCCCACCCGTGCGCCACCTGACTGCACGACCCAGTTGGTGAGGTGGGACTGCAGGTCGGTCACGGCATCGACGATCGGGTTCGAGGAGGTGGCGGGGTTGCGGAGCAGTCGGATCTCGTAGATGCCGTAGACGACGAGGTAGGCGCCGCCGAGCACGAGGGCGAAGGTGCCGATCCTGTCCATGAACGGGAGGAGCCGACGCAGGTGCCGGACGAGTCCGCCGCGCGCCAGCGCCAGCGAGAGGGTCAGCGAGGCGACGACAGCGGTCATTCCGGCGGCGAAGGCCAGGTAGGTGGCGGTGCCCTCGAGGATGCCGTCGCGGCCGAAGCTGCCTGCGATCTGCAGCAGGAAGATCGGCGCCGCGCAGCCGACCGAGACGATGGCGTACGAGACGCCGAATCCGAACACGGACCACAGTTCGCTGGATCCCGGGCCGCGGCGGATCTTCGGCGTCGGTAGTCGGATCTTGCGTCCTGCGAGCAGCGTGAGGCCGTAGCCGATGAGCAGGATGCCGACGAGGACGGTGATCCAGGGGGTTCGTCGGGCGATCGACTCCTCGGTTGTCAGGTGGGTGACCGCCAGTCCGAGGGTGCCGAAGACCAGCACGAAGGCGCCGGCCATGACGAGGCTGACGAGCAGCCCCCGGAGGACCTGTTCGGGCCGGTCCTCCCGGTCGGCGGCATCGCCGGCGAGGAAGTAGCCGAGCCAGGTGGGGAGCATGGCGAAGCCGCACGGGTTGATGGCGGTCACGAGGCCGAGCGTGAACGGGAGGGTGAGCCCGAGATCGAACATCAGGCGCCACCCCGGGCCGGTGGGGAGGCAGGCAGGTCGGCCGGTCTGGCGCCACCCCGGGCCGGCGTGGCCACAGGCAAAACAGCCGGCATCAGAGGTGCTCCTCGGCGAGGGCGCTGAGTCGTTCGAGGTCGAGCGGGCCCTGGTTGACGAGGGTCAGTCGACCCTGCCGGTCGATGAAGGCGGTGACCGGTAGGCCGACGGCGCCGAACGCCTCGACGAATACGCCTTCCGGATCGCTGCCCAGCAGATAGGTGATGTCGAGTTCGTCGGTCAGGGCTGCGGAGCGGGTCGGCGAGTCGGAGATGTTGAGGCCGAGCACCCGGATCTCGTCACCACGTTGCCGGTGGAACGCCTCGAGGTCGGGCATCTCGGCGAGGCAGGGGGCGCACCAGGTGGCCCAGAGGTTGACGACCAGGGGTCGGCCGTCGTCGGCCTGCAGCTCGGCGAGGGTTGTGGTGCCGCCGTCCACGAGCTGGAAGGTGCGGGTGAGGACGTCGGAGCCGTCGGAGCCGGCCGAGCCGCAGGAGGTCAGGGCGGTGCACAGCAACAATCCGAGAACGAGGGCGATCGGCCGAACCACGCCGCCGACGGTAGTCGGACCCGGGTCCCAGCGGGAGAGCGCGGGTCTGCGATGGTGCGCCCACGGGTCGGGGCTCGTCGAGGCGTCACCCCGACCCGTGTTGATGGCGGCTTGTGCTCCCCGTGGCGGGGGAGGCCCGTTCGTCGGCTTACGCCGAGCGGAGTTCCGATTGGAGGTGTACCGGAATGGGCACCACGGGGAGCAGGTCTCCGGGGCGGGGCACCTTCGGTGGCCGTCCGCGTCGTCGCTTGGTGGCGAGCATCCTTCCGTTGCGGAAGATCTGTCCGCCCCAGACGCCCCAGGGTTCACGCCTGGCGAGCGCACCTTCGAGGCATGGCACGAGGGCCGGGCACTCGGTGCAGATGAGCTTCGCCTGGGCGATGTCGCCGAGGTCGTCGGAGAAGAAGATGTGTGTGGGCACGCCGAGCCGTTCGCATTCGGCGTCGGCTCGCCAGGTCTCGGGTTCGTACTGCAGTGCCAGCATCGTCGTGCTCCTGTCGTTGTTGTCGGGGGATTGGAGGTGGGGATTGGGGCTGGGAATGAAAGTGGGCGGAAAAACCAGAAAGGCCGCCGGATGTTTCCGGCGGCCTCGGGGAAGTGGTGTGCGTTGGGCGTTAGCCGTTCGCCTCCCGAGGCCGCTGGTGCTTGGTCCAGAACATGAACGTGGTCATCGTGTTCGGGGATGCCGTGTCCATGGACGTGACCGTGTTCGACGCCGGATAGCCCGAGGCGTTCAGACGCGCGTCGGACACCGGCCGGACGGCCGTGGTGCCGTGGTGGTGTCGATGCGCCAGATGCTGCATGGGAATGGTTTCCGGGTTGGTCGGGGACGGTGAATTCTGTGTCCGGCGTTCCACGATACGGGATGTCACGCCGGGTGACCACCCAACACCATTCAGTGGTGGGCCGTCAAGTGATTTTACGTGTCCTGGCGGAAACGCCCGTCAGGCGACCAGATAGCTGCTGATGCCGCCCTCGTCGGTGCGCTCGGCGCTGCCGGTCAACCGGAGGTGTTCGAGGTGGGCGTAGGTCTCGCTGGCGGCCATGTAACCCCATGAACGCTCCTTGAAGAGGCGCTGCATGTAGGCCTCGACCGTTGCGGAGCCGAGTTCGCTGCCTGCCTCGCGGATGACGTCGAGGCGTTCGCCGTGGTGGCGCCGGATGTCTTCGGCCCGGCCGGCCAGGTCGGTGAACGGGTGGCCGTGGGCGGGCAGCACCAGGGAGACGGCGGCGAACTCCTCCATCCGGTCGAGCGAGTCCATGAACATGGCGAGCGGGTCCTCGAGTTCGGACACCCCGCCGATGTGCGGCGTGATGGTCGGCAGCACATGGTCGCCGGAGAGGAACAGCCCGTCGGCCGGGTCGTAGAGGCAGAGGTGGTCGTGGGTGTGGCCGGGCGTGTGGACGGCGAGCCATGTGCGGCCGCCGAGGACGATCTCGTCGGCGTCGTCGACCGTCTGGTCGGGGCGGGGGACCCGAAAGGCCCGTGGGCCCAGACCCCCCTCACTCCAGGACTTCATCTCCTCGATGGGCGGGGGCTCGCTGATGGTGCCCCAGGGGGTGGCCCGCCGCATTCCCTCCCGAAATGCCTCGATGGCTGCATCGACCGATGTCTCGTCGGTATCGGCGAGGGGTTCTTCGAGGAGTTCCGCCAGATCGGCCGCGGCACCTCGGGTCTCGTCGTTGCCGTAGACCGACCGGAAGTCGGCGTGGGTGAGCAGGGTGGCGCCCGACTCGTCGCGCAGCTGGTGCACGCCGCCGAAGTGGTCTGGGTGGCTGTGCGTGACGACGATGGTGTGGACGTGTTCGACACGTGCATCGATCTGCCCGAGCCGTTGGACGAGGACCTTCCACGAAGCGTCACCCGGGAGGCCGGGGTCGACGAGCGCAAGGCCCCGTTCGTCCTCGAGGGCGTAGCAGTTGACGTGTCCCAGCCCGGGCATCGAGATGGGCAGTTGCAGCCGGTAGAGGTTCGGTGCCAGTTCCAGGATCTCGTCGCCGGCGGGTTCCTGCTCCTCGCGGCGGATCGGAGCGGCTGATTCGGTCATCCGGGCGACCCTAGGTGGGACCGTTCGCGCCGAGCGAAGCGGCGAGTGGGTGGGGCGAGCGGCCAGGGGCGGGCCTCAGCCTCCAGAGGCGCCGGGGAACAGGTGCGTGCGGTAGTGGCGGAGTTCGATCACCGATTCGCGGATGTCGTCGAGGGCACGGTGTCCTCCGGCTTTCGCCGGCGCCGAGTCGAGCACTTCGGGGTGCCAGCGCCTGGCCAGTTCCTTGAGGGTCGACACGTCGACCGACCGGTAGTGGAGGAACTCTTCGATGTCGGGCAGCCAGGCGTGGAGGAAGCGGCGGTCGGTGCCGATCGAGTTGCCGCACAGCGGGACCGTGCGGGCCTCGGGGATGTGTTCCCGGAGGAAGGCGAGCGTGGCGGCGCCCGCCTCCTCGAGCGTGGTGGTCGAGGCGACGATTGCGTCGAGAAGGCCGCTGGAGGTGTGCATATTGCGGACCGTGTCGCCCATGAGGGCCAGCGCCTCGGCGGGTTGATGGACGACGAGGTCGGGTCCTTCGGCCACGATCTCGAGGTCGTCGTCGGTGATGAGGGTGGCGATCTCGACGATGACGTCGCGGGTCGGGTCGAGTCCGGTCATCTCGAGGTCCATCCAGGCCAACATGTCGCTGAGCCTACGGGGGGTGCATTCGCCGCTGGTGGGATCGACGCCGGCCGCTAGTGTCCGCCCGTGCTCGAGATCCCCCTGCTGCGCCTCGACCCGGACCTGCCGATGCCCGTCTACGCCCGTGAGGGCGATGCGGGCGCCGACCTCGTGGCCAGTGAGTCGGTGACCCTCGCCCCGGGCGGTGGTCGAGCGCTGGTGCCCACGGGAGCGGCCATCGCCATCCCCGAGGGCTATGCGGGGTTCGTGCAGCCCCGCAGCGGGCTCGCCCTGCGGCACGGCGTGACGTGCCTCAACACCCCCGGCCTGATCGACGCCGGCTACCGGGGCGAGCTCAAGGTGCTGCTCGTCAACACCGATCCGTCCGAGCCGTTCGACGTGGTGCGTGGCGAGCGCATCGCCCAACTGGTGATCCAGCGGGTCGAGTCGTGCCGGTTCGTCGAGGTCGGGGAGCTGCCCGATTCCGAGCGGGGCGAGGGCGGATTCGGGTCGACGGGCCGCTGACCGGCGCGCCGGCCGGGGACACCTAGGTCCGGGGCGCCTCGAGGGTCATGGTGCCGCCGGATCCGGTGAGCACGATCTCGACCGCCGTCTCGGTTGTGCGGTAGTCGATCGTCAGGTCGCCTCCTGCGCCGATCAGGTCTGCTGCGGCCTCTTTGAGGGATGTGGCGAGGTCGCCGAGGTCGCCGGGTTCGATCCGGTGGATGCGCAGCAGCACGGTCAGGCACACCCGGGGGAGGTCGGTGAACAGGGGGTCGGCGGGGATGCGCAGCGTGACGGTGTCGTGCACGATTTCGGCATCCATGGCGCAAGTGTGGCACTTTGGCGCTCGACTGGCCCAGCATGGGGTATGGCGATCCTCGTCGACGACGCGATCTGGCCCTGGAGGGGCCGACGCTGGGCCCATCTCGTGAGCGATGTCGGCATCGACGAGCTGCATGCCTTCGCCGCCGATCTCGGATTGCGCCGCATGGGTTTCCAGGGTGACCACTACGACGTGCCTGCCGAGACACGTGATCGGGCGCTTGCCATGGGTGCGGAGGCGGTGGGTGGTCGGGAGCTGCTCGGTCGCCTGAAGGCCGCCGGGTTGCGCCTTGCACCGGGCCGACGGCCGGGCTCGTGGGATGAGGTTGGCAGGTGGCGTCGTCCCGGGGAGGTCGACGGCGTTCCGGCTGCGCTCCTCGAGGCCCTTGACGGGGTCGGCACCGGCGTTGGTGATGTCGAGATATCGGCGTGGCGTCGGGGGGACGAGGCGGCCCTGGTCGTCTCGGCAGAGGTCCCGATCGGGTTCGTCCCGTTGGTCGGGGTCGAACACCGCCTCACCGACGGTGGGTGCCTGCTGGAGTTGTTGGCCCAGCGCTAGCGGTCTCCGCAGGTCCCGAGCTTCCCGACCCAGGGCAGCCGGCCGGACCAGAGCCGAACGACCTTCTCGCCGTCGGTCTGGAACATGACCCGGTAGGCCTTGTCGGCCTCGTCGCGGGGGACGAAGGCCAGCAGGTTGCCGGAGCCGTCGGGCAGTGGCGACGACTGGATTCGTTCGCCGAACATGTCGGTGATGCGGTCCTCGGTGTCGCCGATGCCGGCCCCGGACCGTGTCGTGATCTCGTCGGTGTCGATGTCGACCCGCTCGACGGTTCCGTCGACGATCCAGAAGGTGATGCCCTCGGGGGCGTCGTCGGGGGTGACGAGGTAGCAGGGACCGGTCGGGGTGATCGGCGTGAATCGGCTGCCGGCGGCGACCTGGGCGTCGGCGACGGTCATGCCGAAGTAGACGGTGTCGAGCCCGACCGTGGTCACCGACGAGGAGGTTCCGAGCTTCGGCGAGCCGATGCCCTCGACGGGGGGCAGCGTGCCGAGGGAAAGGGGATCGAGCGTCGTCGTGGTCGAGGTGGTGGTGGTCGACGTGGTGCTGGTGGTCGACGTGGTGGTCGTGGTGGGGGGCGTGTCGTCCCCGGATCGGCCACAGGTGCCGAGGAACAGCACGAAGGCGACGAGGATCAGGGCGATGCCGGCAACGGCGAGCGACCGCATGTGGGCGAGCGTAGAGCAGCGATCCGGTCGAGTTCGTGCGCCCCGGCCCGGAATGTGATGCACTAGCCACTGTGCGGAAAATGATGGCGGTACTGGTTGCCGCGGTTCTTGCGGGTTGTGGATCGTCGGTCACCGTCGCGCCTACGTCCACGACCACGAGTTCGACCACGAGTTCGACCTCGACGACGACCTCGACGACGACGCTGCCGGTCACCACCACGACGCTGCCGCCCACCTCGACGACGGCGGAGCCGTCGACCACGACCACGTCATCGACGACGACCACCACCACGACGCTGCCCGGCCCGACGGCCGCTGCGTGCATCGCGCAGCTGGCGCCGGCCACACGCGTCGGCCAGGTGCTGCTGCCGGTCGTCGAGCAGGCTGGGCTCGAAGAGGTGGTCGCACTGGCCGAACGCGGCCTGGTCGGCGGCGTGGTCATCATCGGGAAGCCCGACGAAGGGATCACCGACGCGATCGCAGCCCTGCAGGCGTCGTCGATCACCGGCCGCCTGGTCATCGCCGTCGACGAGGAGGGCGGCAGCGTCCAACGCCTCGACGGCCTGCTCGGCAGGCTTCCCTCCGCCTACGGGCTGACGGAGTTGGAGCCTCGACAGGTCCGCGTGGTGATCGCCGATCGGGCGGCGGCCATGGCGGACCTGGGTTTCACGGTCAACCTGGCACCGGTGCTCGATGTGGGTGCAGGTCCCGGCATCGGTTCGCGGTCGTTCGGCGACGAGCCGAACGTGGTCGTCACGTACGGGCGGGCGTTCGCCGACGGTGTTCTCGCCGGTGGCCTCGTTCCGGTGGCCAAGCACTTCCCGGGACATGGGCGGGCGAGCGCCGACAGCCATCTCGACCTGCCGACCACGCCGCCGTTCGAGGATCTCTCGGGATTCGACCTCCTCCCGTGGCGGGGCCTGACAGAGGGCACGGCGGTGATGGTCGGGCACCTCGACGTGCCGGGGCTCACGAATGGCATGCCGGCGAGCCTCTCGCCGGAGGCCATCGACGGGCTGCTCCGAACGGAGTTGGGCTTCGACGGCGTGGTCTTCACCGACGACCTCGCCATGGGGGCGATCGAAGAGGTCACGACGCTTCCGAAGGCGGCCGTGCTCGCACTCGTGGCGGGTGCCGACCTGTTGATCACCGGCGGTGTCGATGACGTGATCCCGGCTGCCTGGGAGATCGTGATGGCGCTCGACGACAGGAGCCTGGACGAGGCACGCCTGAACGAGGCCGTGGGCCGGGCATTCGCGCTTCGTGGCGTCGATCCGTGCACGCTGGTGTCGTGAACGTCGGTGGTCCCTTTCCCGCGCCTGCAGATCGGGAACTGAACAAGCGTCTGCGGACCGAGCACTTCGTCCACCTCGACGCCAACCCCGACTGGGCGCCGTCCGCGCTCCGACGTTGGCCGCGGGGAGTCGTGCGGTTCCACAACCGCCTGTCGCCCCGGCTGCCGATGACCCATCCACTGGGCTGGATCGAGGGCACCACGTGGGCCGACGACCGGGAGCGCGAGCGCATCGACGGCCTTCCCGACGACGAGCAGGGGGCGGCACGGCTGCTGCACGAGCGGGCCGTCCACTTCCGGGTCCTGCGGACCACCACGGCGCCGGGCTGGGCGGACTGGAAGCCGGAGGAGGAAGGCGAACCGGCCGAGGCAGACTGAGCGGAGCGATGGACTTCAACCACTTCCTCTCCAGCTACTACCCGGACCCGGAGTACGGGGGGCGGCGCCTCTATGCGGACATGGTCGAGCAGGCTGTGGCCGCCGAGCGCCTCGGCTACCGCGGCGTGACGCTGCCCGAGCACCACCTCATCAACGTGCTGATCACCCCGTCGCCGCTGCTGATGGCGGTGAAGGTGGCCGGTGTCACCGAGCGGCTCGAGCTGGTCACCTCGGTGGTCGTCCTGCCGCTGCACGACATGCGGATGCTGGCCGGCGAGATCGTCCAGGCCGACATCCTCACCGATGGGCGCCTGGTCGTCGGCGTGGGCCGTGGCGCCTTCGCCTACGAGATGGAGCGGATGGGGTCGCCCATCGAGACGTCGAGGGAGAAGTTCGACGAGAGCCTCGATGTGCTGATCGCCCTGCTGACCGGGGAGGAGGTCGAGTGGCACGGCGACTGGTATGACTTCGAGCCGTTGACGATCATGCCCCGGCCGATGACGCAGCCCATGCCGCCGATCATGGTGGCCGTGCTGAACCCGCCGGGGATCGCCGCCTCCACGAAGCGGGGCTTCAACATCCAGACGACGCCGTTGTCGGGGGCGCCGGAACTGTTCCGGCAGCAGGTCGCCGCCCACAAGGACGCCAAGGCCGAGATGGGCGCCGCCGGCGAGCACCTGCGGATCATGATGTCGCGGGTCGTCTACTGCGCCAGCGATGCCGCCCACGCCCGCGAGATGCTCGAACGGGCACACGACTACTACGGCCGGTTCGACAACGTGTTCACCGGCCCTGGCCTCGTGAGCAACGGCTGCATCGCCCCGCTGCCGTGCGCCAAGACCGTCGAGGAACTCGATGAAAACCTCATCATCTGCCCGCCGGGGGAGATGGTCGACCGGTTGGCCGAGTACCACGAGGCGGGCATCGACGAGGTCATCCTGAGCTCGAACATGGGCCAGCCCCAGGGCGAGCACCTCGAGGCCATGGAGCGCTTCGCCTCCGAGGTGATGCCACACTTCTCGTCGGAACCTGCCGTCGTTCCCGCCTGACCCGCCGAAGGACCCGTCCCGCATGCCCGCTGTCGACGTCGCCTACACCGTCACCGGTGAGGGGCCGCCCCTCTACCTGGTGCACGGCATCGGTTCCCGCCGCGCCACCTGGGACGCCATGCTCCCGGCCCTTGCCGAGCATTTCACGTGTGTCGCCTACGACCTGCGGGGACACGGCGACAGCCCGGTGCCGCCGGTGCCGTATTCGCTCGACGAGCTGGTCGACGACCTCGAGGCGCTGCGGGAGCGGCTGGGCCACGAGCGGATCCATGTCATGGGGCACTCGTTGGGCGGTCAGATCGGCCCCGCCTACGCCCGTGCGCATCCGGAGCGCACGGCGTCGGTCGTGCTGCTCTCGACGGCCGCCGGCCGCACCGCCGACGACAGCGCCAAGGTCAAGGGCGTGGTGGCGGCGATGCGGGACCGGGGTGTCGAGGCGGTGCTCACGACGCTGGTCGAGCGCTGGTACACGGACGGCTTCATCGCCGCCCGGCCCGAGGTGATCGAGCACCGCATCGCCCAGGTGCTCGGCACGCCCGAGGACGTGTTCCTCAGCGTGTTCGACGTCTATGCCTCGACCGAGATGCTGGCCTGGCTGTCGCAGGTCGGGTGCCCGTGCCTGGTGTTGACCGGCGAGTTCGACGGGGGCTGCAACCCGCGGCTCAACGCCGTGATCAACGACGCCCTGCCGGACTCCGAGCTCGTGGTCCTCGCCGACCTCAAGCATTCGATCCTCGTCGAGGGCCCCGACCGGGTGCTGACGCCGGTGCTCGACTTCCTGCTGCGCCACCGGGACGCCTGATCGCTGTGGCCGGACCCCGCATCGAGTGGCCCACGGTGGCGGTGGCCGCCGGCGTCTACGGCGGCTGGGTGGCGATCCTGTTCGTGCACGGGTCGCTGCCGTGGCCGGTCACGGTCGCCCTGCTGGCGCTGGTGATCGCCTGGCACGGTTCGCTCCAGCACGAGGCGCTGCACGGGCATCCATTCGCCGGCTCGTTCGCCAACGAGGTGGTTGGGTCGATCCCGATCAGCCTGCGGCTGCCGTTTCGCGTCTACCGGCGGTCGCACCTGCGCCACCATGCCTGCGCCGACCTGACCGACACGGCGACCGACCCCGAGAGCTTCTACGTCACGGCCGCCGGCTGGTCGCGGGCGACGCCTGTCGGCCGGGCGTTCCTGTTGGCCCACCACACGCTGCCGGGCCGCATGCTGTTGGGCCCGATCGTCGAGAACGTGTCGATGGTGCGGCGCGACGTGGGCGAGATCCGCTCGGGTGACGGCCGGCTGCTGCGCTGGTGGACGGGCCACCTGGCGGCGGCGGCGTTCGTGGCCTGGCTGGTGGTGGCGGTGGCTGGGATTCCGATGTGGGTGTACCTGCTGGGCGTCTACGCCGGCAACGGGCTGAGCCTCGTGCGGTCGTACCTCGAGCACCGCTACGTCGATGGCGACGCCACCCGCTCGGCCATCGTGCGTGCCTCGCTGCCGTGGCGCCTGTTGTTCCTCGACAACACCTTGCACGACACGCACCACGAGCAGCCCGGCGTGCCGTGGTTCCGGTTGTCTGCGCTGGCCGCCGAGCTCGGCTCCGACGAGAGGGCCGCCGCCGGGGCAGGCCGCCACCGTGGCTACGGGGTGGTGTTCGTCCGGCACCTGCTGCGCCCCTTCGACCATCCGGTCCACCCGCGTGAGCGGGCTGCCGCCGGCGTGGAGGCTTCCGCCTAGTCTCCCGCTGATGGACGACGAGACAAGGTTCCGGGACCGGGCGGTCACCCTGGCCGGGGTGGTCGGCGAGAACGTCGAGGTCCCCAGCGCCAACCCCGTCAACTACCACCAGGCGATCAACGACCCGGCCGGCTGCGAGCCGGTGGTGGTGGACGGCAAGTTGTTCGTGCCATCGGCCTACCGGCCCCTGCCCCTGGTGATGGTCGTTCCGGGGAGCCTCGGGGTCGGCGACGGCCATCTCGCCCACGCCGAGACAATGCTGGCGGCGGGCTACGCGGCGTTTGTGCTCGACCCGTTCGGCCCCCGGTCGGTCACGTCGACCGTGGCCAACCAGACCGCCTACTCGTTCGCCGCCAGCGCCTTCGACGTGCTGTCCGCCCTGGTCGTCCTGTCGGAGCACCCGGGCGTCGATGCGGGGCGGATCTGCGCCCAGGGCCACAGCAGGGGCGGTTCGGCGGTGTTGACGGCGGCCATGCGGCGCTTCGCCGACGCTGTCGTGGGCGACGGTGTCGGCCTGGCCGGGGTGTATGCCGTCTACCCGTGGTGCGGTCACCAGTTCGCCGATCCGGCGGTGGGTCCGACCAGGGTCCGGGCCATCGTCGGCGATCAGGACGACTGGCTGTCGGTGCAACAGGTCCAGGCCCAGGTGCAGGCCATCCGGCTGGGCGGCGGCGATGCCTCGCTGCGGATCGTGGCCGGGGCTGCGCACAGTTTCGACCGGCAGGAGGCGCTCTACGAGATCCCCGAGGCCAGCGTCACCCCCGCAGCGCCGACGGTCTACGTCGCCGGCGATGGCGCAATGGTCGATCCCCGAACTGGTCAGGCCGATGCCGGGGTCACGGATCGGGACATGTTCCGTGCGGCGATCGATGCCGGGTTCGGCCGGTGGGGTGCCCACATCGGCAGCATCCACGGCCAGCCGGACCTGTTCCGCTCCGACATGCTGGCCTTCCACGCCAAGGTGCTCGGCCAGCCGGCCTGAAGCGGCTGGTTTGGTCTGGTGGGTCGCCCGGGGCTCGAACCCGGCACCTGAGGATTAAAAGTCCCCTGCT
>CAJXIS010000013.1 GCA_913054115.1 uncultured Acidimicrobiaceae bacterium
CCGGCACGACACCGTCGTTCAACTCGAAGGCGTTGCCGAGGTCATCGACATCGACCAACTCCGGGGCAAGCGCATAACAGCGGCTGTGCCCCTCGCACTTCCCCGCATCGACCTTGATCTTCATGGTGGGTCCCCTTGATCCTTGTTCAGCCTAGAGAGTACAGAGTCGTACTCAGCGCTGCCGATTCCGGGCAAACCTCAGCCCAGCGGCAGGTTGATCTGCTTGGCCTCGAGGTACTCGGCGAGGCCGTAGCGGCCCAGCTCCCGGCCGTTGCCGGACTTCTTGTACCCGCCGAACGGCGCATCGGTGTTGAGGAACGACCCGTTCATGTCGACCTCGCCGGTGCGCAGCCGCTTGGCGACGGCGAGCGCCCGGTCGCTGTCCGAGCTCCACACCCCGCCGGACAGGCCGTATTCGGAGTCGTTGGCGATGCGGATCGCATCGTCGTCGTCCTCGTAGCCGATGATCGACAGGACCGGACCGAAGATCTCCTCCTGGGCGATCGTCATCGAGTTGTCGACATCGGCGAAGATCGTGGGCTTGACGTAGTAGCCGGCGCCGAGGCCGTCGGGCTTGCCGGTGCCGCCGGTGACGAGCGTGGCGCCCTCGTCGATGCCCTTCTGGATGTAGCCCTGCACGCGGTCCCATTGCGCCTGGGAGACGAGCGGTCCGAGGGTCGTGCCATCGGCGTCGGCCGGGCCGACCGTGTAGCCGGCGGCTGCGGCGGCAGCGAGTTCGGCGGCTTCGTCCATGCGGTCGGCCGGCACGAGCAGGCGGGTGAGGGCGCTGCACGTCTGGCCCGAGTTGAGGTAGGCGGCGCCGACCGCCGACGGGATCGCTGCTGCGAAGTCGGCATCGTCGAGCACGATGTTGGCGGACTTGCCGCCGAGTTCCTGCTGGACCCGGGTGACGTTGACCGCTGCGACCTCGGCGACACGCGTGCCTGCCCTGGTCGAGCCGGTGAACGACACCATGTCGACGTCGGGGTGGGCGGCGATCGCCTCACCGACCACCGGTCCGAGGCCGGACACCAGGTTGAACACCCCGGCCGGGAAGCCCAGCCCGTCGATGATGTCCGCCAGCAGGAAGGCGTTCAGGGGCGCCACCTCGCTGGGCTTGAGCACGACGGTGCAGCCGACCGCCATGGCAGGGGCGACCTTCGCCATGATCTGGTGCAGCGGATAGTTCCACGGGGTGATGCAGCCGACCACGCCGACGGGCTCACGGGTGACCAGCGAGCGTCCGATCGTCTCCTCGAAGGCGAACTCCCGGGCCGTGGCCGGCACGCCCGAGGTGGTCGCGGTCGGGATCCCGGCCTGGATCATCATGGAGAGTCCGGTCGGCATGCCGACCTCCTGGGAGATCAGGCCACCGATCTCGGCGCTGCGGGCGCCCAGTTCGACGCCGAGGGCCTCGATGTAGCCGAGCCGGTCCTCGAGGGGGAGCGCCGACCATGCGGGGAAGGCTTCCTTGGCGGCGGCCACCGCCGCGTCGACGTCGGAGGCGGTTCCCTCGGGGATCGATCCGATGACCTCCTCGTTGGAGGGGTTGATGACCTCGATGCTGCTGCTTCCTGCGGACGCCACCCAGTTCCCACCGATGTAGATCTGCTCACGCGTGCTCATGAAATTCGCCCTTTGTTCTGGATGCAGCCCGTGCTGTCCGTGTCGCTTCCCGAGATCATGCGCCATCGGCGGACGCCGCGCCAACGGCGGGCCGGGGCTACGGTCGTGGATCGGTCGCAGAGGTCGATCGGAACTCGAAGCAGGGGGTGCACGATGCGCGTGATGTTGACGGGTGGGACCGGTTTCATCGGGGGCCATGTGCTCCGGGCGCTGGTCGATGCCGGCCACGAGCCGCTGGCGCTTGTCCGCAGCAGCGAGAAGCTGGACCAGATGCGTGCGGCCCAGGGCATCGACGCCGCCATCGACCACGTCGTGGGCGACATGACCGATCCCGAAAGCGTCGCCGAGGCCATGGAGGGCTGCGACGCCTGCATCCACACGGCAGCGTTCACGAGCCTCGACCCCGAGCAGATGCACATGGCGCTCGAGGTCAACGCCCCCGGTGCGATCAACGTGCTCGACGCAGCGTCGGCGGTGGGCTGCGACCCGATCATCCACCTCTCGACGATGTCGGTGATTTTTCCGCCCAGCGGCGACATGCTCTCGGGCCAGGATCCGGTGCATGGTGGAGGCAACCCCTACAACGCCTCGAAGGCGATCGCCGAGGAGCACGCCAGGGGCATGCAGGACGCCGGCGCCCCGGTCAACATCATCTACCCGGCGGGCGTCACCGGCCCGATCGACCTCGGGCTCAACGTGCTGGCGGCCAACCTGATCCCGACCCTGCAGAGCGAGATCATGATGAGCCTCGCCAGCGGCGGCTGGCTGCTCGTCGACGTGCGCGACCTGGCGAAGGCGCTGGTCGGGCTGCTCCAGCCGGGCCGTGGGCCGCAGCGCTACGTGTCCGGTGGCACCTACATGCCGTGGGATGAGTTCCACGCCGTGATCAGCGAGGTGACCGGCTGCGACCGGGCGCTGTTCCCGACCCCCCGCGAGGCGCTCGAGCAGATGGTCGATGCCGAGGCCGTCGAGATCATGCTGGGCATCGTCCCCGGTGACGATGCCGGGCTGCTCGCGGACAGTGGCCTGGGCACCTGGCGTCCGGTCGAGGAGACACTCCACGACACGATCGCATGGCTGATCGCCGGTGGCCTGCTCGAGGCGGATCGGGCGCCGAACTGCGCCTGAGTTGATTCCCTGAGGTTCAGCCCTCGAGGATCGTCACGGTGCCGGTGTCGCCGTTGACCCTGACCTGCGCACCGTCTGGGATGCGGGTGGTGGCCCCGGTCGCCGACACCACGCACGGGATGCCGAGCTCACGGCACACGATCACGGCGTGGCTCATCGTGCCGCCCACGTCGACCACCACGCCGGCGGCCGGGACGAACAACGGGGTCCAGGAGGGGTCGGTGATCGGTGCGACGAGGATGTCTCCCGGTTCGAGGCCGGCCGGGTCCGACGGATCGGTGACGACCCGGGCCCGCCCGATGGCCGTGCCGGCGCTCCCGCCCATGCCCTGCACGATCTTGCGGGTCGAGATCGGTGCCTCGGCTGCCTGCCAGGCATCGGCACCGGGGACCTCGCCGGCGAACCAGTAGGGCGGGGTCAGGTCGAACAGCGAGAGGTAGGTGGCCTCGCGGTCGGCTGCCTCGGCAGCCAGCTCGCCGGCCATGGCCGATTCGAGCTCGGAATCACGCAACATGAACACGTGGCCGGCGTCGGCCAGTCGGCCGTCGGCGGCGAGGCGGCGACCGAACTCGTGTGCCGCCAGCCGGACCTCGTGGATGACCTTGACGATCGTGGCCTTGGCCTGCTCGCGGGCGGGGATGAACACCGCACTCGCCGTGTTGGCGATCTCGAGGGTGCCTGCCTGGGTCTCGTCGCCGGCGACCATGCCGCGCAGCAGGGCCAGGGCCTCGTCGGACTGCACGCGTGCCGCCTCGTGGCGGGCACGCGGATCGTCCGAGTCGTCGGAGAGGCGTATCCGGTCGATCAGCGTGAGGACCAGCCCGGGATGGGTGCCCCAGGTGGGTGACCGCAGCTCCCATTCGTTGGGGCCGCGGCTGCCGTGTTCGGCGAGCAGGGTGTCGAGGCCGGCCATGAAGTCGGCGGCGGGCGCACCGAGGTCGCCCAGGCGTGCGTGCAGCCCGTCGAGGCCGGCGTCGAAGGCGGCCGTCAACTCGGCCGAGCCGACGACGAGGCGGCTGAGGTCCCACATGGCGAAGCTGGGTGCGGCCGATGCCACGCCACCGAGTCCGCCGGCGATGCGCAGGTCGAGTCCTGGCTTGCCGAGGCCGAGGGCCAGGACGGTGATGGCCCCCATCGTGACCGAGGCGCCGGCGCTGACCTCACCGTGCGTGGCGAACACCCGGGCGAACACCGGCATCATCTCGCGCATCCGGGCGACCAGGTCGGCCTCTGACGCCGAGCCCAGGTCTGGTCGGACGGCGACGAGCGCATCGACCTCGACGACGTGCTCGTCAAGGCGGGGAAACTCCGTGGCGGTCATCCAGGAGAACATGAGGCCGTCGACCCGGGCGATGATGGCGGGATCGTCGTCCTTGGGGCGTGGCACGTAGGCGGGCAGGCTCGACTGCGATCCGAAGAAGCCCATGTCGACCATCTCTGGGGTCATGCCGGACGAGCGGGCGCCCATCAGGCGGGCCATGCTCAGGTTCAGGAACATGTAGCCGCCGAAGATCTCGAACATGACCTTGTGGCCGTCGTCGACTTCGTCGAGGTCGATCGTGAAGCGGGACATGAAATCCCGCATGCCGACATCGCCTGCGCCGTGCCAGGTGTGGTCGGCGGTCAGCGGCGACACCGGGTCGGGGAACACCTCGCCCACGTTGCCGCGTGTGTAGATCGGAAAGGACGGTGACGGTTCGTCGTCCATGAACCAGCCAACGGTCATCTCGGGCCTCCCTGCCTCTGGATCGCACCGACCCTAGGGCACACCTGACGCTAGGTCAGAAGCGCGGGTCGGGCCCTCAGGCCAGCATCGCGTCGCGGAAGGCGCCGATGCGTGCGTCGTCGAGGCCGAGGCCGTCGCGGCGAAACGCCTCCCAGGTACCCCAGTCCTCCTCGACGGTCGCGAAGGAGGCGGCGAGGTAGTCGGCGTGGCACCACAGCATCGCCCGGGTGTTGACGAGATGCTCGTCGGGAACGTCGCCCGGCTCGATGCCCAGGCGATCGGCGATCATTCGGCGGTGTTGGTCCTCGCGCACCTGGAGCCAGGGGCGGCGGACTTGGTTGCTGAGGAGGTAGTCGGCGATCGTCAGTTCCTCGGTCACGCCGAGGAGTCGCAGGAGAATGCCGCCCACGAAGCCGGTGCGATCCTTGCCGGCGGTGCAGTTGAACAGCAGCGGGTGCCGATCGGGGTCCGTCGCCAGGTCGAAGACCTGGCGGTACCGGTCGAGGCGGGTGCGGACGCTGTTGCGGAAGTAGTCGGCGATCAGGTCCGGCCCGGGGATCGCCGCCGGGTCGGTCGCCATCCTGTTGGCCAGCACGGCGAACTCGTTGTCGTCGGTCGAGACCGAGACGTGCACGACCTCGGTGCCGTCCAGGTCCGGGTGCGGTCGCTGCTGGGCCTCGTCGAGCCGGCGCAGGTCGACGATCGTGCGCAGACCGAGGCCTTCGAGGATGGCGTGGTCCGGGCCCTCGAGGTCGCAGAGGTAGCCGCTGCGGAACAGCCGCCCGGTGCGCACCGTGCGCCCGTCGGCGGTCGGCAGCCCCCCGAGGTCCCGCAGGTTCGCGTCGGCCACGAGCACGCGGTGGTCCGGCAGATCGAAAGGAGGGGGGCGGTTCATTCCGGCGAAGGTAGTGGCTTGCCCCGCTTTGCGACGAAGCCCGCCCCGGGGGGCGGGCTCCGGTCTCGGTGGTCGGGCCCGGCGTCGATCCGGGGACCTTCCGCTTTTCAGGCGGACGCTCTGCCAACTGAGCTACCCGACCGTGCACCGCGACCTCCGGCTTGACAGGCCGGCGTGCACTCCAAACTGCACCACAGGACCCCGAGCGAATCGCCGAGACTGCCAGAAGGCAATCAGACCATCCGTTCTTGGTACCCCCAACGGGATTCGAACCCGTGTTACCGGCGTGAAAGGCCGGCGTCCTAGGCCACTGGACGATGGGGGCTCGGACCTCGCGAGGGCGGCGTCACGATAGCAAACGACCACAGGAAACCGGCAGGAGAAGCAGGTCCCGGAATATGGGTCCCTATCGGAGGAACCTGACCGAGGCTTCGACGGCCTCCTCGAGGAGCAGGCCCAGCCACAGCAGGAGGGAGCGTTCGGCCACATCGAGGGCCTCGGGGTCGAACTCGTCCGCCTCGGAGATGTCGAGTCGCGTGCCGAGGACGAGGCGCAGCGAGTTGAGGACGACCATCCACTGTTCGAGCTCATCGGGCTCGAGGGTCTCGTTGCCGACGGTGGCCGTGACCACGTCGGCGGCCTCGAGCCGCGAGCGCAGCAGGTCGTCGTGGATGAGGGCGGTGTAGTCGGCGTCGCGTTCGGGGTCGTCCGGGTAGGCGGACGGGTAGAGGCGTCGCTGGTCGGGGTCGGCGTCCTCCGAGAGGAGCGAGCGGAACTGTGCGGCGAGGTTCGCCATGAGGTCGCGTTCTTCGTCGCCGAGTCGGACCGCGACGAGCTTCCCCGAACGGGCAAAGGCGACCGGGCGTCGGCGGCGCACCATCAGGTGGCCCCGGCCCCTGCCATGAACGCCCCCGCCATGAACGCCCCTGCCATGAACTCAGTCATCCTGCTGCATGGTGGCCCAGAGGCCGTGTTCGTGCAGGCGGAAGACGTCCATCTCGGCCTTCTCGCGGGTGCCCGACGAAACCACCGCCCGGCCCTTGTGGTGGACGTCGCGCATGAGCTTGTCGGCCTTCTGACGGCTGTAGCCGAACAACTTCCGGAAGACGAAGGCGACGTACGACATGAGGTTGATCGGGTCGTTCCAGACCAGGACGATCCACGGGCGTTCGGTGTCGGTGGTGGTGTCCTCGCCGATGTCCTCCCGAGTCTTCTCACCGATGTCCGGCGTCGTGGTTGGGCTCATACCCGGACTCCTTCGGGGACGGGTGCGCGTTCCCGGGCGTCGAGTGCCAGGGCGACGACGGTCGCCCAGAGGGCCGTGGCGCCGGCGAGGTGCATCCCGACGAGCAGTTCGGGCACGCCGGTGAAGTACTGCGTCCAGCCGATGGCCGCCTGCAGCACGACGACCGCCCCGAGTGCCTGCATCCGTGGACGCAGCCGCTCGCCGGTCGGGTTGCGGCGGATGGCCAGGGCCAGCGCCGCCACCATCACGAGGAACAGCACCACGGTCGTCCCATGCACCCGCGCGATGTCGGACGGTCGGAACGGCAGGCGGGCGATCGGGTCGTCGCGGCTGCCGGCGTGGGGGCCGGAGCCGGTGACAAACGTGCCGGTGGTCAGCACCACGATCGAGAACAGGGTGATGCCGGTGGTCATCGAGCGCAATCGTTCGGAGGGCACCGGAGTCGATGGACGTGCCGCACGCAGGTGGTCGCCAGATCGGTGGCGCAGGATCACGGCGTTGCCGACCAGCACCATCGACAGTGCGAAGTGGCCCAGCACCAGCCACGGGTTGAGGTGGCTGAGCACGACGATCCCGCCCAGCACGATCTGCGCCACGACGCCGGCGACCAGCCCCCACGACCAGCGCACCAGGTCGGGTCGGCGGGGTTTCCGGGCCATCGAGCCGAGCACGGCCACGATCACGGCTACCGAGACGAGGCCGGTGAGGAGGCGGTTACCGAACTCGATCCAGCCGTGGAAATCAGCTTCGGGGATGAACTGGTCCTGTTCGCAGGTGGGCCAGTCGGAGCAGCCGAGGCCGGAGCCGGTCAGGCGCACGGCGCCGCCGGTGACCACGATCAGCGCCAGCAGGCCGAGGGCGATGCCGCAGATGCGGTGGTAGCCGTCGGGCGAGAGGCGTTGTCTCATGAAGGTCTCCGCACGTCCCGAAGGCTAGGCGGGTGCCCGGACGGGGCCGACGGCGGGTGGTCTTCGTAGGATCGGGCCATGGAACCCAAAGGCGTGAATCTCGAGGGCAGTGTTGTGGTCGTGACCGGTGGGGCGAGCGGCATCGGGAAGGCGCTGGTCGAGCGCTTCCATGCCGAGGGGGCGCGGGCGGTCGTGGTCGCCGACCGGGATGTCGACGGGGCCGCCGAGGTGGCGGCGTCCGTGGGCGGCACTGCCGTCGGCTGCGACGTCGCCGACGAGGCGCAGGTGAAGGCCCTGATCGATGACACCGTCGAGATGCACGGTGGGCTCGACCTGTTCGTGTCGAACGCCGGCTACGTCACGCTCGGTGGCCTCGAGGCGCCCAACGACGAGATGACGAACATGTTCGACGTGCACGTGATGGCGCACCTCTACGCCGCCCGCCATGCCATCCCGCACATGGTCGATCAGGGCGGCGGCTGGCTGCTCAACACGGCGTCGGCGGCCGGGCTCCTCACCCAGATCGGATCGCTGGCCTACTCGGTCACCAAGAACGCCGCCGTGGCGCAGGCCGAGTGGATCGCCATCACCTACGGCGACCGGGGCATCGGCGTGTCGGTGCTCTGTCCGCAGGCGGTCGAGAGCAACATCCGCGCCAACAGCCCGACGGCCCACCTGCTCGAAGCCGATCAGGGGTTCGGCGCTGCGGGCGTCGATGGTGTCATGACCGCCGAGGACCTGGCCGGCGTGGTCGTCGAGGGTCTTGCCGACGGGCGCTTCCACATCCTGCCGCACGCCGATGTCGCCGAGTACGTGCGACGCAAGGGCGACGACGTCGACCGCTGGCTGTCGGGCATGCGCCGCTTCCAGCAGCGCCTGTACCCCGACGGCCCCACCCCCGCCGACTGGCTCACCGGCTGAGGCTGCGGTTCGGGACAAGGGAGAGGTTCTGCCGTCAGCAGACCTCGTGGATGGTCGACAGCACATCACGGAGTTCGGCGATCGACAGGTCGCCGCTGAGCGCCACGAACCGGTCGCCGTTGCTCCCCTCGATGGTCGTCTCGACCCGGATGCCCGGTGACGGCCCCCACTCCCTGATGACCTCGACAACGCCGAGGTCGTGCACGTGCAATTCCCCGAGCGGCGTCTGCAGCGGCCCACTCGACGTCACCGTCCGATCGACCTCGAAGCCGCCGTCGTAGAGCGTCACCTTGTCGCCGGGCGTGCCGGCGGTCAGGGCCTGTTGCCGTGTCTGCGACCGTAACCCGCCAACTCTTCTGGCACCGGGCGACCGGCCTGTCCGGGCGGTGCGCGCGCCACCTAGCCTGAGGCCGATGTCGGCCACGACCCCACTCCCTGTCCGCACCCGGGTGGCCGGTTACGTCGCGCTCACGAAGCCGCGCATCATCGAGTTGCTGCTCGTCACGACGGTGCCGACCATGTTCGTCGCCGAGCAGGGCGTGCCGCCCGTCTGGCTGATGGTCGCCACGGTGCTCGGCGGCACCTTCGCCGCCGGCGGCGCCAACGCCATCAACATGGTCGTCGACCGCGACATCGACGCCCTCATGGAGCGCACGAAGAACCGCCCGCTGGTCATCGGCGTGATGTCGCCCCGCAATGCACTCGTGTTCGCCATCTCCCTCGAGGTGGCCGCCTTCGCGTGGCTGTTCGCCTTCGTCAACCTGCTCAGCGCCGTGCTGGCTGTGTCGGCCACCCTGTTCTACGTCTTCGTGTACACGCTCTGGCTCAAGCGCACCACGACCCAGAACATCGTCATCGGTGGTGCGGCGGGCTGCATGCCGGTGCTCGTCGGCTGGGCGGCGGTGGCCAACTCGCTGGCCTGGGCGCCGATCGTCCTCTTCCTCGTCATCTTCTACTGGACGCCACCTCACTTCTGGGCGCTTGCCATCAAGTACCGCGACGACTATGCCAACGCCGAGGTACCGATGCTTCCGGCCGTGGTCAGCCTCGAGGCCACCTCCCGGCGGATCCTGCTCTACACCGCGATCCTGATTCCGCTGACCCTGGTGTTCTCACCGGTGGCGGACATGGGGGCGATCTACCTGGGGTCGGCGCTTGTCCTCGGAGCGGTGTTCGTGGCATTCGCGTTGGCGGTCCGGCGGGATCCGTCGGAACGCACCGCCATGCGCCTCTTCTCGTATTCGATCACGTATCTCACACTGCTCTTCGGGTCGATCATGATCGACGTCGTGGTCTGAGGGATTGCCGACGGGGATTGCCCCATCGAGTGGGTTCACGTGGCAGGCACGGTCGCGATGCCCGGCTATCCTCACGACGCCGAAAGAGCGGCGGGATCACTGGCGATCCGTCTAGCCTCTCGTCGATCGGGCCGACTCGGACCGGTAGGGCAGGGGTGCCGTTCGAACCCACAAGCCATGAAGTCAATATCGAAGACGAACAAGTCAATATCGAAGACGATGAATCAGTTTCGAGGACGATGACCGACACCTCTCTGGAAGCCGATGGCGCAACCGCACTGGAACGCGTCGTCACCTCCACCGATGCCAACACACTCGGCCGTTACTGGCTCGGCGCAGGATCGCTGACCCTGCTGGCCAGCCTCGTTGCCGGTGTCCTGGTCGCGCTCGAGCGCCTCGACCTCGGTGGCGCCGAGGTGTTCGGCAGTGCCGACGAGATCTTCCAGTTCTGGTCCGCCTACCGGGTCGGACTCGTACTGCTCGCCATCGTGCCCATCATCGTGGGCCTCGGCACCGCAGTGGCCCCCCTACAGGTCGGCTCCGACAGCATCGCCTTCCCCCGGATGGCTGCTTTTTCCTTCTGGACCTGGCTGATCGGCGCCGGTACCACCATCACCGGCTTCCTGATCGACGGCGGGCTCGGTACCCCCGATGCCGGGAGCCAGCGTCAGGCCGTCGCCCTCACCCTCGTCGGGCTCCTGATGGTCATCGGCGGACTGCTCGGCGCCACCGTCTCGTTGCTCACCACGATCGTCTGCGGCCGTGTCGCCGGCCTTACGTTGCGTCGCATCCCGCTGTTCAGTTGGACGCTGCTGGTGGCGGGCACCTTCTGGCTGCTGACGCTGCCGGTGCTGGCCGCCAACGCCGTGCTCGCCTACGTCGACCTCCGGGGCCGCACCGCCGTGCGATTCGGTGCCGAGGACGCCATCTGGGAGCAACTCTCCTGGTCGTTCAGCCACCCGCAGGTCTACGCCTTCGCCCTGCCGCTGGTCGGCATCGCCTTCGACATCGTTCCGGTGTCGCTGCGCAACCGACTCGCCAACCACGACGTCGTGCTGGTGCTCACCACGCTGCTCGGCGTGGTCGGCTTCGGCGCCTATGCACAGTCGTTCTTCGACACCCCGGGCACGCCGGTCATGTACCAGGCGATCTACGTGGTCGATGCCTTCGCCGCTGCACTGATCGCACTCGCCCTCTTCGGCGGATTGGCCGACACGCTGCGCCGGGGTGCCGGCAACCTCGGGTCTGGCGCAGGCAACAGGCCGCCGGCACCGATGGTCCTGTCCGTTCTGGCCATGCTGTTGCTGCTCGCTGCCGCCGCCGTCGGTGCCCTGCGGGTCGTCGATCCGTTCGACCTGCTCGCCACCTCTGCCACCGGCGCCCAGATGACCCTCACGATGGGCGCCGCATTCGTCGGTGCCATGGCCGGCACCCTCTGGTGGGGTGACCGCATCTTCGGCAAGGTCTCCTCGCAGGGACTCGGCCTACTGGCCGGCCTCGCCGCCGTCGTCGGCGTGCTCATGATCGGTGTCGCCGACCTGCTCAGCGGCTTCATGGGCCAGAACGACTTCACCGGAGCCTCCCTCGCCGCCGCCGGCTCACCCGATTCCGGGGTCGATGCCCTCAACGTGGTCGCCCTGGTCGGCAGCGTGCTGCTGCTGGTCGGCGCCCTCGGCTGGTTCGCCAACGGCATCAGGCGTCTCACCGGTGCCGCCGCCCCGGCTGACCCGTGGGGTGGCCACACGCTCGAGTGGGCAGCAGACGCATCCACTGTCGAGGTCACCTCCGAACGCCCGCTGCTGGATGCGCTCGAGCACGCAGGGAGCGCATCCTGATGGCTGCCGGCACCGAAGTCGCACCCGTCGAGGCGCCCCTCGCGCGACCGCGCACCCTGTTGGTCGGCACGGCCTTCGCCACCGGCGCGGCCGTCATGTTCTTCGGGGCGCTGTTCTCGCTCTACTCCTCGGTACGTAACGACACCCTCGCCTGGGGTGCCGAGTGGTTCCCGGAGGGTGCCATCGAGCTCAAGCCGGGCGGGTCGCTCATGTCGACCTTCGCCATGGCGGCCATCACGATGGCCTGGGCCCAGTACTCCGCCATCCACGAGGACCGCGTCCACGGCCTTATCGCCCTCGGCCTCACGGCACTTTTGGGCATCGCCGCCATCAACCAGACGGTCTTCTACTTCAACGACATCGGCCTGCCGATCGACCACAACGTCGCCACGACGCTGCTGTACGTCATCGTCGGCACCCACATGGTCATGACCGGCATCGCCGTGCTGTGGATGGGACTGGTCCTGTTGCGCGGGTTCGGTGGTCAGGGCACGGGCCGCCACCAGGACCTGGTGATCGCCGTGTCGATCTTCTGGTACGCAGTCGTGGCCGTCTATTCGGTCATCTGGCTCTTCATCTACGTGGCCAAGTAGGACACGGGACGCAGGTAGGGACGAACGACGATGCTCACCACCGGCTTCAAGCTCTGGTTCGGGATCTTCGTGGCCGCGTTCGGCGCAGCGGTGTTCGCCGGCTACACCTCCGGCGGAGACGAGACCGGCCCGCTCACCGTCGCATGGAAGGGCGCCGTCGGGAACCATGTCTCGTACGGCCTGCTCATCTCCGTTGCTGCCGTTGCGTTCGGCCTGGCGCTGTTCTCGATCGCCTTCCGTGACGGTGATGCCGAAGCTGCCGCCGAACTGCTCGGAACCGAAACCGCCCCGCCGGCCCAACGCCCCGTCGGCGGGTCGTGGTGGCCGATCTTCGCCGCCCTCGGCGTTGGCGCCACGGCGGTCGGCGCCGTCGTCCACCCGGCTGTGTTCGTCATCGGCATCTGCGCCGTGGCGGCCATCGCCGTCGAGTGGACCATGACCAACTGGTCGGAGAAGCTCAGCGGTGATCGTGCCCACAACGCCGCACAGCGCGAGAAGTTGCTGCGTCCGGTCGAGATCCCGGTGCTCGGCACGCTCGGAGTCGGCGTCCTCGTGCTGGCCATGTCCCGGGTGCTGCTGGCCTCCTCGGTCAACGGCGCCGTGGTCGTCGCCACCGTCGTCGGTGTCGTCGTCCTCTGCGGGGCCATCGTCATCAGCCGCAACCCGAACCTGCCCCGTGGCATGGTGCAGGGCGTGCTGCTGATCGGCTTTGTCGCGGTGATCGTGGCCGGTATCGTCACCGCCGCCACTGGCGAGCGGGAGTTCCACCAGAAGGGCGGCGGCGAGCACGCCACGGACACGCAGTCAGAGGACGGGCACTAGTGGGCAAGGTCGTGAAGTTCTTCCGAAGGGTCGGCGTTCCTGCAGCATTTCTGGGGGCGCTGGTCGCTCTCGTCGGTTGCGCGTCCGACGCCGAGCTCGACACGCTGAATCCGCAGGGTCCCTACGCGCGCTCCATCGACAACCTCTCGGACCCGGTCTTCGTCGTTGCCGGGGTGGTGTTCCTGATCATCTTCGGTGGTACCGGCTACCTCTGGTGGCGGTTCCACGACGACCACAGCGACGAGGAGTATCCCGAGCAGATCCACGGCAACTTCCGCCTCGAGATCATGTGGACGATCATCCCGGCCGTGATCCTCGTGGTGATCTCCATATTCACGATCGTGACCCTGGTGGACATCAGCAGTTACGAGGACAACGCCATAGCGCTGTCCATCGATGGCGAACCCACGACGTGGGAGCCGGCGGTGGTCGTGGTCGGCCAGCAGTGGTGGTGGGAGTACCGCTACTACTTCGATGGCCTCGAGGGCGTCGATCTCTCTGACGCACGCAACCTCCCGCCGGCCGACATCGTCACCGCCAACCAGATGGTGATCCCGATCGGTCAGGAGATCGAACTCAAGATCACGAGCCGCGATGTGATCCACAGCCATTGGATCCCGGCCCTCAACGGCAAGCGCGACGCCGTCCCGGGTCGCATCACCTACTGGAAGGTCAACGCCGACGAGGCGGGCGTCTACTTCGGCCAGTGCACCGAGTTCTGCGGCCTGTCGCACTCCCGGATGCGGATGCAGACGGTTGCCCTCAGCGCGGTCGATTTCCAGGCCTGGATCGACGAGCAGATGCAGCCTGCCACCGAGCCCACCGATCCGGCAGCCGTCGCCGGTAGGGCCATCTTCGAAACCCAGTGCGCACGTTGTCACGTCGTCAACGGCGTCAACGGCCCGCACGACAGCGATGCCAGCACGGGAGCCGACCTGGTGGCCAACGCCGCACCGAACCTGACACACCTGATGAGCCGCACCACCTACGCCGGCGGCATCTTCAACCTCTACGAGCCGAACGGCAACCTCGACCGCACCCAGCTCGAGGCCTGGTTGCGCAACGCACCGGCCGAGAAGCCCGCCATGGCCGAGGCCCGACGCGGCATGCCCGCCATGGGCCTCAGCGAAACCGAGATCGACAACGTGGTGGCCTACCTCCAGACCCTCGGGGCCAGCCCGTCGATCGGGATCATCGCCGACACGGAGGTCGAGTGATGGGACAGGCAGTGGGACAGGCAGTGG
>CAJXIS010000014.1 GCA_913054115.1 uncultured Acidimicrobiaceae bacterium
AGTTGACGGCCCCCGACCGCATCCGCCACCGACCGGATGGTTCCGTCGTCGTCGAGATCGCGTCGGGTTGCGGCATCGGGAAGCAGCAGGTGGTGTTCGACCATGGCGACCAGGAGGTCGACGTCTGCCGGAGGGAATCCCATCCGGGGGGCGATGGTCGCGACGAGCTCCTGACCCACCTCGGTGTGGTCGCCCGGGTAACCCTTGCCGATGTCGTGGAGCAGCGCACCGACGAGCAACAGGTCGGGCCGTTCGACCCGGTCGACCAGATGCGATGCCTCGGCGACGGCCGTGAGCAGGTGGCGGTCGACCGTGAACCGGTGGTAGGCGTTGCGTTGCGGGCGGGACCTGCAGGGCTCCCATTCGGGAAGGATCGGGACGAACAGGCCCGCCTGGTCGAGGTCCTCGATCACCGCCACCGACGGCTCGCCCGTGGCCAACAGGTCCACGAACAGTCGTCTGGCCTCGTCCGGCCATGGCACCGGGAGCGGTGTCGACTCGGCGGCCAGGCGTTCGAGTCCGCGTCGCGCGATGAGCGCACCGTGTGCCGCCGCCACGTGGGCGCAACGCAGCACCGCGAGCGGGTCATCGACGGTCGTCGAATCGGCGAGGTGGACGAGGCCGTCCTCGAGGAAGATCCCCGGGGCGACCTCCCGGCGGCGACGCCGGACCAACGGCCTCCGACGAGCCTGGTTGCGAAGGTCCCAGCTGATGCGCCGCAACGCACCATCGCCGGTCCATGCGATGGTGCGTGCCGCCCCGGCGACGTCAGCCATCAACAGGTCGGCGTCCGTGTAGCCGAGCCGCTCGGCCACCTCGTCCTGAAGTTCGAGCAGGAGGAGGTCGCTGGGTCGACCCGTGACACGGTGCAGCTCGACGCGTGCCGCCAAAAGGATCTCGGTGGCCTCCGCCAGGGTCGCCGCCTCGGCCTCACGGAGCACCGGCTCGTTCATCTCGACCCAGCCGAGGGTGTGCACGTCGCGCAGGCCGCCGCGGGCCTCCTTGAGATCGGGCTCGAGCAGGAAGGCGACCTCGCCGAACCGTGCGTGCCGCTCGGCGATCGCCGTGCCGAGATCCCGAAGGTGCCGACGCCAACGGGACGACCACTGGGCCCTCCCCCGGTCTGCCAGGGAGGCGGCCACCTCGCCGTCACCGGCAACCAGCCGCGCACTCAGCAGGCTCGTGGCGGTGTCGAGGCTCTCGCGGGCCACCTCGAGGATCTGGTCGACCGTGCCCACCTGATGACCCAGCTTCAGCCCGGCATCCCACACCGGATACCAGAGTCGGTTGGCGACCTCCCCCACATCGACTCCGGGAACGTGCACCAGTGCGACGTCGAGGTCGCTGCCCGGGCACAGCTCCCGTCGCCCATAGCCACCGAGTGCCACAAGGGCGATGCCGGCCGTGGCACCGGACTGGGCGTACAGCGCCGCCAGGTACTCGTCGGCCCGTTTGGTCCGCTCCTCACACCAGGCGTGACCCGTGAGGTCGCCGTCGGCGAGCAGGTCGTCGATCGCATACGTCGGTGAATCGGGGGCGTCGACCGTCATGTCCCCATCATGCGTCGGCCCCGAGTTCGGGGAACCGTCGGAAGAAAGCCGACCGGGGCAGCACCTCGTCGCAGCCGGCCTCGCGAGCCGCTGCCATCGCCTCCTCGTCGACATGTGGGGCGAAGCCCACGACACGTCCCGTTTCCGCAGGGCGGTCCGACACGGCATCGTGGGCGCCGGGCCGGGCCAGGTCGATGACGAACAGGTCGGCCTCCTCGTCGAACAACGTCGCCGGATCGGCGACGAACTCGACCGAGACCTCGGGAGCACGCAGTCGGGAGCGGTCCATCAGGTCGGGGACGAAGGCCCGCACCCGCATCGTCACGCTTCGGACCGCAGGCCGTCGTTGAGGTTGCCGGATCGCAGGCCGGCCAGGTCCAGGGTGACGTAGCGGTAGCCGGCGGCCGAGACGACCGCCACCACCTCGGTCCGCTGTGCCACGACGTCGGCCAGCCGGCAGTCGGGCACCTCGATGCGGGCCGTGTCGCCGTAGTGGCGCACCCGGAGCTCGTTGAATCCCAGCCGTCGCAGGCCCGCCTCTGCCCGCTCCACGGTCGACAGCACGGTCACGCTGACCGGGGTGCCGTAGGGAACCCGGGAGGCGAGGCACGGGCCGGCGGGCTTGTCCCAGGTTCGCAGGCCCATCAGGCGGGACTGCTCCCGCACCTCCGCCTTGGTGAAGCCGGCGTCGAGCAGGGGGAACCGGGCACCTCGTTCGGCGGCCGCACGTTGGCCGGGACGGTGGTCGCCGAGGTCGTCGAGCGTGACGCCCAGCAGCACCGTCGCCCCATCGGCTTCGGCGATCGGCCCGACGGCGTCCATCAGGGCGTCCTTGCAGTGGAAGCAGCGGTCGGGATCGTTGGCCCGGTAGGCGGCCGAGGCCATCTCGTCGGTGTCGATCGTGGTCCAGCGAAGGCCCCACTCGTCGGCCAGCGAAGCCGCCTCCTCCCACTCGACGGCGGCCAGGGATGGCGACACGGCCGTCACGGCCCTGGCCCGGTCGGGACCCAACGTCTCGTGGGCGACATGGGCGAGGAACGCCGAGTCGACGCCTCCCGAGAAGGCCACCACGACACTGCCCAGTGACTCGAGATCCGCCCGCAGGCGGTCGAGCGGCGCGGCCCCGTTCGGCATCGTCGAATGCACCGGTTCGCTAGCCCGCCCGGCAGCCCACGCTGTCGAGGACCTCGTCGAGGGCGCCGGCGAGGCCCGTGTAGAAGGTGCCGAACTCGGCGAAGCGGGCAGAGGCCTCGTCGTATCGCAGCGTGTAGACGACGTCTTTGAGGTCGTCGGGCCGTTGGCCGAACAGCGTGACGCCCCACTCGTAGTCGTCGAGCCCGGTGGAGGCCGTGATGAGCTGCACGATGCGGCCGGCGAAGTTGCGCCCCGACGTGCCGTGCTCGAGCATCAGGTCGCGCCGCTCCTCGAACGGGAGCGTGAACCAGTTGGACTGCTCGCCCCGGCGCTTCGACATCGGATAGAAGCACCACGCCGGCTTGCCCTCAGGAGGCAGCACCGGACGCAGTCGGGCCTCCTTCATCTCGTCGGGGAGCCCGGCGGCGTACTCGGAGATCTCGGTCAGCGAGACGTAGCTGTCGACCACCTCGAGGCCAGCCTCGGTGAGGCCGGTCTGCAGGCCCCGGAGGCGCCACAGGTCGTCGCCAAGGACCATGAACGCCAGGTCGGCCTTGTGCCCGAGGATCGCCACCGGCACGACCCGGTCGCCTGCCGACTCGGCGGCACGGACCACGGACCGGACGGCATCCGCATCGGCCAGCGGTCCGACCGTGCAGAAGAGGTGGAGGACCCCGAGGCCCTCGGAGGGGGTGACCGGCTCGCTCATGGCGCCGAGTGTACGGAACTGAACCGGGCCGGAGTGCGGCCGGGAACCAGGCGCCGGGGACTCAGTCGCCGGTGTAGAGGTTGATGCGCTCACCGCGGGCGAAGCCCGCCAGCTGCAGGCCGGCCGTGCGTGCCGTCTCGACGGCCAGTGCCGACGGGCCGCTCACGGCCACGAGTGCGGCAAAGCCGGCCGCCCACGCCTTCTGGGCCATCTCGAACGAGGCCCGGCCGCTCACCCACAGGCCGAGGTCGCCGGCAGGCAGCCGATCGTCGAGGTAGAGCCGGCCCACGACCTTGTCGACGGCATTGTGACGACCGATGTCCTCCCGCAACAACAGAGGCTGGCCGGACCGGTCGACGGCGACGGCGGCATGCACGGCGCCCGTGGTGCCGAAGAGGGCCTGGTCGTCGGCGATCCGCTCGGTCACGCCGGCCAGCACGCTCGGATCGAAGGGCTCGACGTCGAGCGGTTCGAGGCGTTCGACAAGCTGCTCGATGGCCACCATGCCGCAGATGCCGCACGAGGAGGACGCCGGTCCCAGTCGCGGTGTCGGCACAGGCGCCATGCCACCCGTTTCGACGGTGACGTCGTTGTACTCGGCGTCGGCCGCAGAGCCCTGACCGCAGTACCGGATGGCCCGGACCGGAGCTCCGTCGAGCATTCCCTCCGTGACGAGGAAGCCGACGGCCAGCTCGAAGTCGTCGCCAGGGGTGCGCATGGTGGTGGCCACCAACTCGTCGTCGAGGCGAATCGACATCGGCTCCTCGACGATCAGCTCATCCTGGAATCGCCGGGAACCCTCGCCGTCGAACCGGCGCGTCAGCACACGTTGTGTCCGACCCCGGGCCATCAGCTGGCCCATCCCCGTGCTCCTGCGGCGATCACGTCCACCAGTGAACAGTCCCCACACCCCAAAACGGCGACAGGGCGCCCCGAAGGGCGCCCCGCACGCTGGGATCCCGGAACGGGAAGCCCTAGAAGTCCATGTCGGGCATGCCGCCACCTGCGCCGGCGGCGGGAGCGTCGGAGATGACTGCCTCGGTCGTGAGGAACAGGGCCGAGATCGAAGCGGCGTTCTGCAGCGCCGACCGGGTCACCTTGGCGGCATCGATGATGCCGGCGGCGATCAGGTCCTCGTACTCGCCCGTGGCGGCGTTGAGGCCGTTGGAGCCCTCGAGGCCGCGCACACGCTCGACGACGACGCCGCCCTCGAGGCCTGCGTTCACGGCGATCTGGTGCAGGGGACTCTCGAGCGCTTTGGCCACGATGCGGGCACCGGTGGCCTCGTCGGCCGAGAGGCCGTCGGCGACGGACAGGGCCGCTGCCTGGGCACGGAGCAGGGCCACGCCGCCGCCGGCGACGATGCCCTCCTCGATGGCCGCCTTGGTGGTGCTCACGGCATCCTCGATGCGGTGCTTCTTTTCCTTGAGCTCCACCTCGGTTGCGGCTCCGACCTTGAGCACGGCGACGCCGCCCGACAACTTGGCGAGACGCTCCTGGAGCTTCTCGCGGTCGTAGTCGGAGTCGGTGTTGTCGATCTCGCCCTTGATCTGGCTGATCCGGCCGTTGATGTCGACCTCATCGCCGGCACCCTCGATGATCGTGGTCTCGTCCTTGGAGACGACCACCTTGCGGGCGCTGCCCAGCATGTCGAGCGAGACGTTCTCGACCTTGAGACCGACCTCCTCGGTGATGACCTGGCCGCCGGTGAGGATCGCCATGTCCTGGAGCATCGCCTTGCGGCGGTCGCCGAATCCGGGGGCCTTCACGGCGGCTGCGGTGAAGGTGCCACGGATCTTGTTGACCACGAGCGTGGCCAGTGCCTCGCCTTCGATGTCCTCGGCGATGATCAGCAACGGGCGTGCGGACTGCATGACCTTTTCGAGCACGGGCACGAGGTCGCGGACTGCCGAGATCTTCGACCCGACGAACAGCAGGTAGGGATCCTCGAGGATCGCCTCCATGCGCTCGGTATCGGTCACGAAGTACGGCGAGATGTAGCCCTTGTCGAAGCGCATGCCCTCGACGAGGTCCATCTCGATACCGAAGGTCTGCCCTTCTTCGACGGTGATCACGCCGTCCTTGCCGACCTTGTCGATCGCCTCGGAGATCATCTGGCCGATCTCGGGATCGGCGGCGGAGATGGCGGCCACGTTGGCGATCTGGCCCTTGTCGCTCGAGACGTCGACGGCTCCTTCGAGGATCGAATCGACGGATGCAACGACGGCAGCCTCGATGCCCTTCTTGACCGACATCGGGTTGGCGCCGGCGGCGACGTTGCGGATGCCCTCGCGGATCATCGACCAGGCCAGCACGGTGGCTGTGGTGGTGCCGTCGCCTGCCACGTCATCGGTCTTCTTGGCGACCTCCTTGACGAGCTCGGCGCCGATCCTCTCGACGGGGTCCTCGAGTTCGATCTCCTTGGCGATCGAGACACCGTCGTTGGTGATCGTGGGGGCGCCCCACTTCTTCTCGAGCACGACGTTGCGACCCTTGGGGCCCAAGGTGACCCGAACGGCGTCCGCCAACTGGTTCATGCCCCTTTCGAGGGACCGGCGGGCCTGCTCGTCGAAACTGATGTTCTTCGCCATTGGCGGAAGCCTTTCTTTCGGTTCGAAATCGTCGAGAGCGGCGCTGGAACGTCAGGGTCGCAGCACTTGGCACTCTCACTCGGCGAGTGCCAATCCAATCAGCGTCGGCCGGGAATCACAACCTCGACGGGCACGCCGGATCCCCATGGGCAACGGGCAACGCCGACGTGGGCCCGGCCCGCCGAAGGTGCCGTAGAACCCGCTCAGCCCCCGGCGACGGCAGGAACGATGGCGACGGTCGCACCGTCGGGAACCCGTGTGTCGAGGCCTTCGAGGAAGCGCACGTCCTCGTCGCTCACAAACACGTTGACGAACCGTCGCAGGGCACCCGACTCGTCGAGGATGCGGGAGCCGAAGCCGGGATGGGAGGCCTCGAGGGAGGCCAGGGCCTCGCCGACCGTCGCTCCGTCGACCTCGACCTCACCGGCGCCGCCGGTGAGGGGACGCAACGTGGTGGGAATGCGGATGGTGACGGCCATGGGGGTGCCTCCGTGGGCTGGTGCGCGGCACGAAACGGCGCCGGACTGGTCCCGAAAACCTATCGACGCCACCCGCGATCGGTGCCCGACGTTTCGACAACGGTCAACCGACGACCTCCGCCACGATGGCCTCGACGCACCCGGTGGGATCGGATCGGGCACGTTGCTCGCCGAACCGGTCGACCAGTGAGACCGCATCGACCCGTGTCGTGGCGCCCCTGGCCACAAGGTCGGGATCGACCTGTCCGGCCACGACCAGGACCGGCAGGCCGGCGGCTGCCGCATAGGCCGACACCCCACCGACGACCTTGCCGGCATAGGAGGTGGCATCGAGCATCCCCTCACCCGTCACCACCAGGTCGGCGCCCTCGATGACCTCGTCCAGCGCCAGCTCCTCGGCAACGAGGTCGATCCCGTCCACCAGCTCTGCACCAAGGGCCGCCAGCCCCCCGGCCAGCCCCCCAGCCGCCCCCGCCCGGGAAAGGTCCGCCACGTCGATGCCGAACTCCTCCTCATACTGCTGTGCCAGGCGGACGAGGCGACGACGTAGCAACTCGACCTGGGCCGGAGAGGCCCCCTTCTGCGGTCCGAAGACCTCTGCCGCACCCGTGAAGGGGGTTCGGACATCGCACGCGACGATCAGCTCGACCCCCCGGTAGCGGGCCGGCGACCCCATCGCCCGGAGCGCGCCCAGTCCGCCATCGGTCGTCGCCGAACCACCGACCGCCACGATCACCCGCCGGGCACCCGATTCGACCGCCTCGCGGATGAGTTCACCGGTCCCGGTCGTCATGGCGTCGAGCGGTTCGTTGCCCTCGGCACCACCAGCGAGGACGAGGCCTGAAGCCCGTGCCATCTCGATCACCGCCACACGTCCGGCCAGGCGCCACTCCGCTTCCACGGGCGCTCCGAGCGGGCCGGTCACCGTCGACCTCCGGTTGCCTCCACCGAGGGCCTCGAGGGTCCCTTCACCGCCATCGGCCATGGGCAGCGCCTCCGCCGAGGCACCGACGGACACCGCACCGCGCACGATGGCGTCGGCGATCTCCCTTGCGGTTGCGGTCCCGCGGAACTTGTCCGGAGCGGCGATGACGCGCACGCCGGAAGCCCCGGATCAGCCGGTGCTGATGCGGTCGTCAGCGCCCAGGATCACGACGACGTCCGCCAACTCCAGGCGGTCGAGGGCGTTCTCGGCGACCGGCAGGCCGGTGGGAGGGATCTGCGCCAACAGGTCGGGACTGTCCGGGGCGAGAATGTCCATCACGGCCCGGGCCTCGTTGACCATTCCGGGCCTGAAGTAGATCATCGTGGAGTCGGTGGGCTGGGCATTCGCCGGCGGGAGGGTGGCATAGCCCTGCGGGGCCAGCAGTGCCGACACCGCCCCGGCGGCCCTCGCTATGCCGGAGCCGTTGGCCACGAGCACCTGGACCTCGTTGGGAGGCTCCGTCGAGGTGGGGAACAGGGTCGTGGTCGTGGTGGTGTCACCCGTGGTGTCGCCCGAACCGTCGCCGGGAGTGGCGTCGCCCGAACCGTCATCGGGAGTGGCGTCGCCCGAACCGTCGCCGGGAGTGGCGTCGCCCGAACCGTCATCGGGAGTGACCTCGCCCGAACCGTCGCCAGGGGTGCCGTCACCGGAACCATCGGACGTCGGAGCCGTAGTGGTCGGAGACGGCTGGTTCGCCGCCAGATCCGCACCGTCGTCGAGGCCCTTCCAGAGCAGTGCGGCGCCGAGGACGACGGCCACGACGATGAGCAGCATGGCCCGCGGTGCAGCCGCACTGTTGCTGGGACCGAGGCCACCACCATCTCGTCTGCCGGCCATCAGCGTCCATCCCCTTCACGCGCCGGCGACTCGAAACGGGCCTTCCTGCGCCGATCACGTCGGCGACGAAGGCGCAGGACGACCAGCGGATCATGCTCGAGTGCTTCCGGCGTGTCCAGCAGCTCGGCCAACAACTGGTAGTAGCGGGTGACCGACAACTCGAATCGCTCGTTGATCAACCCCTCCTTGGGGGCGTCGAGGGTCCACCAGGATCGCTCGAACTCGAGGATTGCACGGTCTCGATCAGTCAATGCCACAGCGCGATCATCCTCTGCCACCGGCCCGAGTGCAAGCACCCCCCGGTGAACCCACCCGACCGGGGCTCGCAGGGTCGTACGATCGCCCTCTGAAGACCCCATGCCCGGGTAGCTCAGTTGGCCAGAGCAGGCGCCTTGTAAGCGTCAGGTCGTCGGTTCGAATCCGACCTCGGGCTCCCTCAGGCATGCTGTTCTCGTCGGCGCGACACCTCGAACAGCGCCACGGCAGCGGCGGCGGAGACGTTCATCGAGGCCAGCACGCCACGGAGCGGAATGTGGGCCAACGTGTCGCACCGCTCCCGCACCAGCCGCGAGAGCCCGGCGCCCTCAGCGCCCATCACCAGCGCCACCGGACCGTCGGCCACGGTGAGGTCATGGATCGGGTCGAGGCCTCCGATGTCGAGGCCGACGGACCAGATGCCCACCTGAGTGAGCCGTGTCATGGCCTTCGGGAGGCCCGACACGGTCGCCAACCGCAGGTGCTCGATGGCCCCGGCTGCCGACTTGGCAGCCATGGCGGTCACCCGGACTGCCCGATGCCTGGGCAGCACCACACCGGTGACACCGGCGCATTCGGCGGAACGCAGGATGGCGCCCAGGTTTCCCGGGTCGGTGACCCCGTCCAGCAGGAGCAGGAAGGGAGGCCGACCGGCCGGACCGGAAGAGGTCAGCAGCGCCTCGAGGCCGTGGTCCTCCAGGGGGGCAGCGAACGCCACGACGCCCTGCGGAGCCTCCGTTCGGGCCATCGACTCGAACTTGGACCGGGCAACCTCGCGGATCGTGACCTTGTGCTCGTCGGCCAGGTCGATGATGTCGTCGAGGATCGGCGCCGGATCGAGGTCGCCGGCGAGGATCACCTCACGGGTTCGACGGGTCCCGGCGAGCAGGAGTTCACGGACCGCCTGACGGCCCTCCACCTGTTCACCGCCGAGTCCCTTCGGCGGACCGTCGCTGCGACGCCGCTGGGGTGTGGTACCCCGCTGGCCGGAGCGCTCGCGTCCTCCACCTCGTGGGCCCGGCCCGCGCCGGTCCCGACCCTGACCCTGGCCCCGACCCTGGCCGCCGTCCCGTTGGTCACCCTTGCCACGACCCTGTCGCTGACTGCTCTGACCACTGCGGCGCTGTCCGCCGCCTTTCGGCCGAGCACCGCTCATGGTCGCTGCACCAGGGCCACCACCATGCAGGCGATCCCTTCCCGACGGCCGAGCGCTCCCAGCCCCTCGGCACGTCGGCCCGTCACCCGGACCGGCGCACCCATGACCGCCTCGAGGCGCCGGCGCATCTCATCCCGCTTCGGCGCCAACTTCGGTGCCTCGGCGATGACCGTGCAGTCCACGTTGCCGATCACCCAACCCTCGGAACGAACGGCGGCGACGGTGTCGGCCAGCAACGCCATGCTGTCGGCACCGGCAAGGCGCTCGTCGGTGTCCGGATAGCGCTCACCGATGTCGCCCAGCCCGGCGGCACCGAGCAGGGCATCGATGCAGGCGTGCGCAACGGCGTCGGCATCGCTGTGTCCGACGAGGCCCGGGCCTTCGAACTCGACGCCGGCCAGGACCATGCGGCGGCCCGGATCATCGGAGAAGGCATGGACGTCAAACCCCTGGCCCACCCGCACCTCACCCATCGGAGGCCCCCAGGAGCTCCCGGGCGACCAGCAGATCGACCGGTCGGGTGATCTTGATGTTGTCCGGCTCGCCCTCCACGACGACCACCCTGCCACCGATCGCCTCGACGAGGGTGGCGTCGTCGGATGCGTCGTCACCACCGGCATGGGCCTCGCGGAGGGTCGCCGCCGGAAACCCCTGCGGCGTCTGGACCGCGAACATCCCCTCGCGGTCGACGGCGGACCCCGCCCGCCGCAGCGAGTCGCTCACCGGAACACCGGGAACCACGGCATCGGCGCCGTTTTCGACCGCTGCGACAACCACTTCGAAGAGCCTCCGGCTGGCCAGCGGTCGAGCACCGTCATGGACCAGAACGACCGAAGCGTCGTCCGGAACCGAGGCCAGGCCGGCCCGCACCGACGCCGACCTGGTCGCACCTCCGGGCACCACGGCGGTCACCGCCTCGACACCGGTAAAACATTCGGCGACCCCCGTCACCGCCGCTGCCACCACCACGATGACGATGCCGTCCGACCCGCCGGCTGCAGAGACGGAGTGTTCGAGCACCGAGCGGCCGCACACGTCGGCCGACTGCTTGTCGGTACCGAAGCGATCGCCACGACCGGCCGCCACCACGATGGTCCAGATGCTCATCGGTCGAAATGAGCGGAGGGGCACGGCATCGACCGTGCAGGGTCATTCACCTCACTAGCATGGCCAGCCGACATGCCGGACACCACACTTTTTCGCGAAACGACACTATTCGCCAACCTCGACGACGGGTTCCTGGCTGCCATCGTCGACGCCTCGACCGACCGTGAACTCCGCCGCGGCGACATCATCTTTCGGGAGAACGACGAACCCCACGAGCTCTACATCGTCGTTTCCGGACGGATCGCCATCGCCAATAAGTCGTTCGACCGCCGTGAGTCGATGGTGGCGCTGATGGAATCTGGCGACCTGTTCGGCGAAATGGGACTCTTCGACGGCCGCGGCCGCTCCGCCGAGGCCCGCTCCCTCGTGACCGCCGTCGTGACCGCCGTCCCCTACGGGCCCGTTCGGGAGCTCTACGAAAGCGATCCCACACTCCTGTGGCGCGTCGTCGAGATGCTGGCCGGCCGGCTCCGCAACATGGATGCGGCGCTCGCCGATTCCGTGTTCCTCGATGTCACCGGCCGAACGGCGAAGCGCCTGCTCGACCTGGCCGGCGATTCCGACGAGTTCTCACTCCCGATCACCCAGGAGGAGTTGGCCGGCATGGTCGGTGCCTCGCGTGAACGGGTGAACAAGGCCATCGCCTCGTTCATCCGGCTGGGCTGGATCGAACAGATCGACCGGACCTATCGCATCACCAACCGCGAGCAGCTCACGATCCGAGCCCGCTGAGACCCGGTTCCTGGTCTGGCACGCCTGCTAACGGCCGCGATCACCAACCGCGCGCAGCCCACGATCCGGGCCCGCTGAGCCCCACCCGGTCAGCCGGCCACCCGGTCAGCCAGCCAGCCAGGCGAGCGCCCGCGTCCACGCGTCCGCCGCATCGTCGATCCGATGTGCCGGCCGTGAAGCATCGTGCACGAAGCCGTGCTCCGCACCCTCATATCGGACGACCGTGGCCCCGGCCACCTCGAGTTCATCGACATGGTCGGGCGGCGTCCAGGCATCGGCGGTCCCGATGATCGCCAGCACCGAACCCGGATCGCCGGCCGCCAGGTGGTCGAGCGGTTCGCCCTGACCCGGCCCCCGCCACTGCTCCGGCACGTGGATCATCCCGTAGAAGGGACAGTGGCGGTGGAATCGACCGGTGGAGACCGCCTTGAGCACGTACATGCCGCCCATGCAGAACCCGAGGATGCCGACGGTGTCGGCGCCCGTCGCATCGGCCGCAGCAACGGCGTCGCCCAGCACCCGGTCGTCGTCGAGCGTCGCCCCGGCGACGAGGCGATCGGCGACCTCCAGGTCCTCACGGCCCGGGTAGAGCTCGAAGGCGCAGACGGACCACCCCTGTTCCCCTGCCAGCCGGACGACCAGATCGTCGAACAGGGGACGCATCCCCATGACGTCGGGAACCACCACCAGGCCACGGTCGGACGGACCGGCGGCAGGACCGACGAGTTCAGCGGATGTTCCCGAAGGGAGTTCGATGCGCATGCGCCACTCTTGCACGCCCACCGTCCGGCCGACATGGCGAGGCGATCTCAGGCAGCGGGAAGTTCTCCCGCCTGGCCGTTGCCCAGCAGGCCGGTCGCCGCCACGGCCTCGGCGAGCGTGCGGACCCGGATGACCTCGATGCCGGGCGGCCCGTCCGGCCCGGACTCGGGCAGCACGGCCCGCGTGAAACCGAGGCGCTGCGCCTCCAGGAGGCGGCGTTCGAGGTGCGCCACCTGACGAACCTCACCACCGAGCCCCACCTCCCCGCAGGCCACGGTGTCGCTCCCCAGCCGCCTGCCGGTGAGCGCCGAGGTCACGGCGAGGGCCAGCGGCAGGTCGGCACCGGGTTCGGTCACCTGCACACCGCCCACGGCGGTGACGTAGACGTCGAGCGCGCCCAGTTCGAGCCCGACGCGCCGCTCCAGAACGGCCAGGAGCAACGACAGGCGACGGGGATCGACGCCCTGGGAGGAGCGTCGGGGATGGGGTGTGGTGGCGCGCACCACCAGCGACTGCAACTCGACCACGAGCGGTCGGTACCCCTCCATGGCCGGCAGCACGGCGGAGCCCGCCACATCCGTGGCCCGGTCGGCGAGAAACAGGCGGCCCGGGTCATCGACGGGCCGCATGCCATCGGCCGCCATCTCGAACAGGCCCAGTTCGTCCGTCGGTCCGAAACGATGCTTGGCCACGCGCAGCAGTCGGAGGGCGTGGTGCCGGTCGCCTGTCAGCTCGCACACGGTGTCGACGACGTGTTCCAACACCTTCGGACCGGCCAACGAGCCGTCCTTGGTGACGTGTCCGACCAGCACGATGGTGATACCGCGCCGCCGAGCCTCCCCGACCAGCCGATGTGCACAGGCCCGCACCTGCGCCGTGGAACCCGGTACCCCACTGGTCGCCGGGTCGTAGACGGTCTGGATGGAATCGACCACCAGCAGGTCGGGTTCCACCCGGTCGAGGTGGCCGACCACCGTGTCGAGGTCGGCATCGCCGGCCAGCCACACGCCGTCGTCGAGCGCACCGAGCCGTTCGGCCCGCAGGCGGACCTGTGCCGGCGACTCCTCGGCGCCGACCAGCAGGACGCGACCCTTCCGATGCGCCAGGCCGGCGGCGATCTGCAGCGTGAGCGTGGACTTGCCGATGCCCGGCTCGCCCCCCAGCAGGGTCACCGACCCCGGGACGAGCCCGCCGCCCAGGGCACGGTCGAACTCGGACAGACCCGTGGGGACCGGAACCGCCGCCGCCGACGCCACGTCGGCCAGTCGGACGGCATCGGTTTCCGGCACCAGGGTGGTCGTCTTCGAGTGGGTGACCTCGTGCAACGTGTTCCACCCCCCGCATCCCGGGCAGTGGCCGACCCACTGGGGCTGCGACACGCCGCACTCTCCGCAGCAGAAGTCGGTGCGCCTGCGCCTGGGCGAAGACCTGAGGGAGGATGCCCCCTGTTCCGAGGCGGGTGGCTGTTCGAGGTGGGTTTGGTCCGTCGTCATACGCCGACAGTACGGACGCCCTGTGACAGTCGGTTCAGCCCTCGCCGGGAGCGCCCTCGCCGGGAGCGTCGTCGCCGGCGGTGGCGGCAGTGCCGCTCGGCCGGAACAACTCGGCGAAGCCTCCGATGACCGGATGCGGGAATCCCTCCGGGATGAGTGCCGCCCCACGCATCAGGACCGTCGACATTCCCATGCTGCGTGCGGCTTCGAGCATCGGCGGCTCCGAGTCGATCAGCAACAT
>CAJXIS010000015.1 GCA_913054115.1 uncultured Acidimicrobiaceae bacterium
ATGAACACGCCCGTCTACAGCGACGACGGCACCATGCTCCAGGACCACGTCTACACCTACACCCGCTACGCCGCCGAACGGGTCGGCGCCCCCGGCCTTCAGGGCGGCACCATCCCGATCCCCATCGGCAACGCCGCCGACCTCGAGCCCTACGGCCACCTCAACGACGCCTACCAGGCCGACGACTGGTTCCCCGAGTACTACTGCAAGACCCTCGGGATGCTGTTCGAACGCTTCGAGAACCTCGAGCCGTACTACAAGCAGCGCCGCAACGGCGGCATCGGCGCCTTCACCGCCGACAACGTGCCGATCTTCGACTTCGTCGCCGACAACGCCTGGGTCATCGCCGATTCGAACCACGGCTTCAAGATGATCGGCGTCGGCAAGCTGACCGCCCAACTGCTCGTGCACGACGACATGCCGTTCGAGCTGAAGCCCTTCGGCTTCGACCGCTACGCCAGCGGCGAAACGTTCGGCGACCGCAACTCGAACTGCCCATGGGTCTGAGTGCCCACGGCCGGTCGCCGGTAGGACGGCGCCCATGAGCCACTACGTCGCCGGCCTGCCGATGTACGACTGGCCTGAGGTCCGCGACCAGGTCGATGCCCTCTGGGCGGCGATCAGCGACCGGCTGCGCGACGCAGGCATCGAAGCCCCGACGGCGCTCACCCGGCCCGACCGGTTCGAGGACCTCTGGACCGTCCCCGACCTGCTGCTCGGACAGGCCTGCGGCCTCAACGTGGTCGACGGCCTGCGCGGCCGCGTCGAGGTGCTCGGCTCCCTCGACTACGGGATCGAGGGCTGCGAACCGGGCGACTACCGGTCCGTGCTGGTCTGCCGCGTGGGCGACGACGGCGACGGCAGCAAAGGCCTGGCGGCCTTCCGGGGCCGCCGGGTGGCGTGCAACGGCCGCAGGTCGTGGTCGGGCCATGGCTCGCTCATGTCGACGGTCGCACCGCTGGCCGAGGCCGGACGGTTCTTCGGCGAATACGTCGAGACCGGCACGCACCGGGAGTCGATCCGCCGGATCGCCGCCGGCGAAGCGGACGTTGCGGCGATCGACGCCGTCGCCTGGCGCCTCGCCCTCGACCACGAGCCGGCCACCGACGAGGTGCGGATCCTCGGATGGACCGACCCCACTCCCGCCCCGCCGCTGGTCGTCGGCTGGGCCCACGCCCACCTCGCCGGGGCCATCAACGCCGCCGTCGTCGAGGCCGTCGCCTCGCTCGGCCCCGACGTGCGACGGCCACTCGACCTCTACGGCTACAGGGTGCGCCCCGCAACCGACTACGAGGTCATCGCCGACCGGCTCGCCGCCGCCGAGGCCGCCGGCTACCCCGAGGTCGCCTGACGCCTAGCGCTGGTCGGGGGGCCGCTCGGACCAGAGCCGCAACTGCTCGAACGGATAGATGCCCGTGCTGTGCCCGTCGTTCCACGTGATGACCAGGCCCCAGGCGCCGTGCAGCGCAGCGTCGGTGATGGACAGCGGGGTGGGGCTGCCGGGACGCGGCCAGACATCCTCGCCGCGTTCGCCGAGTGACCGACATGAAGCACACGGGCACCACAGGCGCAGCCGCATCAGGTCGAAGTCGGCCACGTAGCCGTCCTCGAAGGTGACCTTCAGCCCCCGGCTGCGCTCGACGACCAGATCGGCGACTTCGTAACGGTCCTCCACCCCGCCATCATGTCGGAATCAGGGGCGTGTCGGGCGCTTCGGCGCCGTCACCGGTCCGATCGACGGGCCGTCCAGCCCAGCCATTCGTCGATCTCGACGACGATCACCGGCCCGGTCGGTCGGTTGTCGACGAGCTGGGGGTACTTCGCCACCAGCGCATCGACGGCCTGGCGGTGGTGCTGCCCGGTCGACACGACCCGGGCGTCGCCACGGACCCGAACCCACCAGAGTTCGTCCCAGTCCTCGTCGTACCGGTGGGCGAGCACGGTCACGCGCGGGTTGGCCCGGATGTTGTCGAGGCGCTGCAGCCGAACGGTCGTCTTGGGCTTGTGGTCGACGGCGCTCACCAGCCGATCGTCGTCGACGGCGAACGTGATGGGGACCAGGTCGACCTCCCCCGCAGGATTCGTCGTGCCGAGCGTCGCCACCCGCGCCGACGCGAGCCGCCGCCTGACGTCTGCGGGGTCGAGCGTCGGCATGCCCCCAGCATGCCCGAACACACGCGGCGAGGACCCCCACCGCCGGGCGGCCAAGGACGCCGGAGCGGCTCCGTCCTACACTCGGCGACCAATGGAGACCCGACCGTGACCGACGTGCTGGTTGCCGAGATCCAGGCCGCACTCGGGCCGCGGGGATGGCTCGACCCGGCCGACGCCGGCTCGCTGCTCACCGGCTGGCGGGGCACCTATTCGGGCACGCCGATTCTCGTCGCCCGACCCGACACCGTCGAGGGCGTGCAGGAGGTCGTGCGGGCCTGCGCCCGACACGGCGCCACCGTCGTCAGCCAGGGCGGCAACACCGGCCTCTCCGGCGGCTCGGTGCCGATCGACGACCCGTCCGACGGCCGTCCGTCGGTGCTGCTCCTGACCTCGCGCCTGAACCGGATCGTCTCCGTCGACCCCGCCCGCTTCACCATCACCGCCGAAGCCGGCTGCACCATCGAGCAGGTCCAGCAGGCCGCCGCAGCCGTCGGCCAGCAGCTCGCCATGGACTGGGGCGCCCGCGGCACCGCCACGGTCGGCGGCGCCATCTCCACCAACGCCGGCGGCCTCAACGTGCTGCGCTTCGGCAACACCCGACGCCACGTGCTGGGCCTCGAGGCGGTGCTCGCCGACGGCCGCGTCTTCGACGGCCTGCGTGCGCTGCGCAAGGACAACACCGGCTACGACCTCAAGCAGCTCTTCATCGGCGCCGAGGGCACGCTCGGCGTGGTCACCCGGGCGGTGTTCGAACTCCAACCGGCGATGCCGCACCACCGGTCGCTGTTCGCAGCGCTCGCCGGGCTCGACACCGTCACCGACCTCTACGGCCTGGCCCGCTCGATCGACCCCGGCGGCCTCACCGCCTTCGAGCTGGTTCCGGAGATGGGCGTCGGTGTTGCCGTCGACGTGCTCGACGTGGTCCGGCCGATCGGCACCAGGGCCGAGTGGTACCTGCTGGCCCGGTTCAGCGGCAGCGAGCCC
Source organism: uncultured Acidimicrobiaceae bacterium (assembly GCA_913054115.1). Classification (GTDB taxonomy): domain Bacteria; phylum Actinomycetota; class Acidimicrobiia; order Acidimicrobiales; family MedAcidi-G1; genus S20-B6. The sequence continues at coordinate 3,139 of CAJXIS010000015.1, forward strand.
GTGACCGACACGGTCACCCGCTTCCTGTCGGAGGCCGTCGAACGCGGCTACGTCACCGACGCCGTCGTCGCCGACACCGCCTCCCAGGAGGCCAACCTCTGGACGCTGCGCGACGAACTCCCACCCGAGACGCTCTTCGACAGCCGGGGCGCCAAGTTCGACGCCGCCGTCCCGATCGACCGGATCCCCGGGTTCCAGCGCTCGGTCGAGGCCATCGCCGAACGGCTCTGCGGCCCCGAAGCGGTCACCTTCTCGTTCGGCCACCTCGGCGACGGCAACCTCCACGTCTACGTGCTGGCCTCCCTCGAGCCCGGCGGCCGTCTCGCCCCGGACCTGGTCGAGTCCGTCACCGCCGCCGTCGACGCGGTGATCTGGGAACTGGGCGGCACCATCAGCGCCGAGCACGGCGTCGGCCAGGACCTGCTGGGCCGCCTCCCCGGCCAGAAGTCGCAGGTCGAGTTCGACCTGATGCGTGCGGTCAAGGCCGCCATCGACCCCACCGACCTCTTCAACCCCGGCAAGGGCGCCCAGACCATCGAGCACAGCACCCGCCCCGCCTGAGCGGCCGTTGTCACAGGTCGATTCCCTCATCGAGACACTCGACATCATGCGTGACGACGAACTGATGGCGTCGATCCGCCTCTCGCGTCACGAAGTCGCCGAAGGTCGTGTGTTTCCCCTGGACGAGGACCCGACCAGCGAGTAGTCGATGGCGACAGGTTGGCTCACCCACCGGGTCCAACACCGGAGGGACGTGTACCGGTCGCGTTGACCCGTCGGTGTTCCTGAAATAACGCGCCCTCAGGCCACCACGAGGTCGAGGCTTGACCGGCTGAGGCGTTCGCAGCCGGTTTCGGTGACGACGACCGAGTGGCCGAGCGTCATGGCCTTCTCGTCAGCGTGGTTCAGCACGATCATGTGCAGGAAGAAGGTGTGGTTCGGCTCGAACTCGAGCGGGTTGCCCTCGTAGATCATCGGCCAGTCGGTCCAGACCGGGGCGTAGACGGCACCCATCCCGTAGCCGCAGGCGTTGAGTCGGTGCTCCCGGTAGCCGGCGGCGTCGAGCACCTCGGCGTGCACCGCGAAGACCTCGCCCAGGGTGACCCCCGGTCGGATGGCTTCCTCGCAGGCCAGCAACGCCTCCTCGCAGGCCCGGTGCATGTCGACCTGCACCGGATCTGGTTCGCCGACGAGGATCGTCCGCATCATCGCCGCGTGGTACCTGCGCTGCACGCCGCACCACTCGAGCGTGAGCTGGTCATCGGCGTCGAGGCGTCGCCGGCCCGACGTGTAGCGCACCATCAACGCTCCCGGGCCCGAGCCGATGATCAGCTCGTTGCCGGCGTAGTCGCCGCCGCCGAGGAACACCGCCCCCTGCATGGCGGCGAGGATCTCGGCCTCGTCGACACCGGGCCCGGCCAGGCGCACCGCCTCTTCCCAGGCGTCGTCGGCCAACTCGGCGGCCCGGCGCACGTACACGAGCTCCTGCGGGCTCTTGGCACGACGCAGTTCCTGGACCAGCGTCGAGGCGTCGGTCCAGGCCAGGAACCCCTCGAGCTCCGCCTCCACCAGCCGCCACATCGAGGCCCGCAGGCCGTACGAGTCGAGCTCGATCCCGACCCTCGACCCGCCGAGGCCCAGGTCGTCGAGCATCGCCCGCAGGTCCATGGCCGGGTTCATGCCCTCGACGTCGACCCAGATGCGGACGTCCTCGATGTCTGACGTGTAGAAGGCCGTGCCGTAGTCGGGCGCCCGGGTGAGCAGGGCGATCCGGCCATCGGCCGTCATCACGAGGCACTGGAACATCGAGAAGCCGAACGTGTCGTAGCCGGTCAGCCAGTACATCGACTCCTGCTTGAACATCAGCAGCGCATCGAGGCCGGCATCGGAGATCGCCGCAGCGGCCCGGTCCTTGCGGGCCTGCATCTCCCCGGTCGAGAAGTGAATCGGCATGGTTGGTCCTCCTCAGGCGCTGTCTTCCGAAACTTCGACCCGCACTACGTTGTGCCGATGCCGGACGTCGAGCTTCCGTTCAGCCGCGAAGAGTACGCGGTCCGACTCGCCAAGGTCCGTGCCGCGATGGATACCGCAGGCGTCGAGGTGCTGGTCGCCGCCGACCCGTCGAACATGTCGTGGCTGACCGGCTATGACCGCTGGTCCTTCTACACGCCCCAGGCGGTCATCGTGGCCCACGACGGCGAGCCGTGGTGGTGGGGCCGGCGCATGGACGGCAACGGCGCCCGCCGCACCGTCTACATGGATGGGTCCCGCATCCTCGACTACTCCGACGACCACGTCATGTCGACCGAGCGCCACGCCTTCGGCCAGCTGGGCGGGCTGCTCACCGACCTCGGCCTCGCCGGCGGCCGGGTCGGCGTCGAGCTCGACAACTACTACTACTCGGCCGCCGCCCACCAGAACCTCGTGGCGGCCCTTCCCGACGCCGAGGTCGTCGACGCCACCGGCCTCGTCAACTGGCAGCGGGGCGTCAAGTCCGAGCAGGAGCTCGTCTACATGCGGCGCGCCGCCCGCATCGTCGAGCTCATGCACGACCGGGTCCGCGAGCTGATCGAGCCCGGCATGCGCAAGTGCGACCTGGTCGGCGAGATCTACCGCACCGCCATGACGGGCACCCCCGAGTTCGGCGGCGACTACGCAGCGTTCGTGCCGATGCTCCCGACCGGCGCCGACGCCTCGGCCCCGCACCTGACCTGGGACGACAAGCCCTTCGAATCCGGCGCCGGCACATTCTTCGAGATCGCCGGCGCCCACCGCCGCTACCAGCTGCCGCTGTGCCGGTCCGTCTACCTCGGCACCCCGCCGCCCGCCATGCTCGAGGCCGAGAAGGCGCTCATCGAGGGGCTCGAGGCCGGGCTCGACGCCGCCCGCTCCGGCAACCGGGCCTGCGACGTGGCCAACGCCCTCTACGACACGATGGAGCGGTACGGGATCCACAAGGAGGGGCGCTGCGGCTACCCGATCGGCATCAGCTACCCGCCCGACTGGGGCGAGCGCACCATCTCGTTCCGCCCGACCGACGAATCGGTCCTCGAGCCCGGCATGACCTTCCACTTCATGCCCGGCCTCTGGATGGACGACTGGGGCCTCGAGATCACCGAGAGCCTCCTCATCCGCGACGAGGGACCGGCCGAGGTGCTGGCGAACTACCCGCGCGAACTGTTCGTGAAGCCATGAGCGAACACCCGCTGCTGGACGACGCCCTGTCCATCCTCGACGACCTGATCGCCTTCCCGTCGGTGGCGCTGACCCCCAACCTGGATCTCATCGCATGGGTGGTCGACCGCCTCGACGGCGTTGCCTCCGACATCCGGCTCAGCCACGACCCCACCGGCACCAGGGCCAACCTGTTCGCAACGATCGGCCCCATGGTCGACGGCGGCATCATGCTGGCCGGCCACAGCGACGTCGTGCCCGTCGACCCCGACGACTGGGCCTCGCCGCCGTTCACCGCCACCCGCCGCGCCGACCGCGTCTACGGGCGCGGCACGGCCGACATGAAGGGCTTCGTGGCCTGCGTGCTGGCCCTGGCCCCCTCGTTCGCAGCCGCTGACCTCGTACGGCCGATCCACCTTGCCCTCACCTACGACGAAGAGGACGGCTTCCACGGCGCCCCGGTGCTCATCGACTCGCTGGCCGACGCGCCCCGGCCGGCTGCCGCCATCGTCGGCGAGCCCACCGGCCTCCAGGTCGTCGGCGCCCACAAGGGCTGCTACGAGTACACGACCACCGTCACCGGCATGGACGGGCACAGCTCACGGCCGTCCGAGGCGGTCAGCGCCGTGCACCACGCGACCCGTTGGATCAGCGGGCTTCTGGGCCTGGCCGGCGAACTGGCGCAACGGGCGCCGGCCGACAGCCGTTTCGAGCCCGCCCACACGACCACCAACGTCGGCACGATCGGCGGGGGGATGGCCCGCTGCACGGTGGCAGGCGACTGCTCGTTCGAGTGGGAGATGCGACCCGTGCAGGGCAGCGACGCCGGATTCGTCAAGGCCCGCATGGCCGAGGTCGAGTTCGGGCTGCTGGCCGAGATGCGCTCCGTGCACCCCGAGGCGTCCATCGAGACCGAGGTCGTGTGTGAGATCGACGGCCTCGAATGGGACGAGGCCTCGCCGGCCATCGAGCTGATGCGGTCCCTGCTGGGCGGCGACCCGCCGGTCGGCGTGGTCGCCTACGGCACCGAGGCCGGCCTCTACCAGGCGGCCGGGATCCCGTCGGTGGTGTGGGGCCCCGGCGACATCGGCGTCGCCCATCGCCCCGACGAGTACGTCGAGATCGCCGACCTGGTCGCCTGCCTCGACGTGCTGGAGCGGCTGCCCGGGTCTGTTGGGGGCCGACGTCGTCGGCTGAGGACCTGACCCACCGCTAGCGTCGCCGGAATGTCGGACGCACCCGTGCTGCTGGACGTTGATCAGCATCCGATCGCCTGGCGGGAGGCCGGGTCGGGCGACCTCGTCCTGTTCCTGCACGGCATCGGGCACAGCCGCATCGCCTGGGACCGGCAGCTCGAGGACCTGTCCGACCGGTGGCGATGTGTCGCATGGGACCTGCCCGGCTTCGGAGCCTCGGCCCCCCTCGAGGCCATGACCTTCCCGGCCATCGCCGACGCCGCCGTCGAGCTGCTCGACCTGCTCGGAGTCGAATCGGCACACCTCGTCGGGCTCTCGTTCGGCGGCCAGCACGCACTCCACATAGCGGTCCGCCACCCCGAGCGCGTCCGGTCGCTGGTGCTTGCCGACACGAGCGCAGCGTTCGGACTCGGCGACTCCGGCCGCGACGAGTGGATCGCACAGCGCCTCGAACCGCTGCGCCGCGGCCTGACACCGGCCGACATCGCCGAGTCGGTCATGACCGGCATCTCCGGACCCGACTTCTCGGGCCCCGACTTCGACCTGGCGGTCGCCGCCATGGAGCGGCTGTCGCCCGAGGCCTACGAGGCCGCCGTGTACTGCCTGCCCGACCACGACGTCCGCGACCAACTCGCAGCGATCGACGTGTCGACGCTCGTCATCGTCGGCGAACTCGACCCGGCCACGCCACCGCACGTCGCCCGAGAGCTGGCCGACGGCATCCCCGGCTCCAGGTTCGTCGAGCTTCCCGGTGTGGGTCATCTCACCGCCAACGAAGCGCCCGTCGAGTTCAACCGACTCGTCCGCGACTTCCTGACCTCTGTGTAGTCGGGATCCGTCCACCATCGGGCGGGACCGGTCGACAGCTCCACGGCCATTGATGTGGTCACAACATGTTGCTATTGTGACTACATGAACGTCGGCGTACGCGAGTTGAAGGCGAAGCTCTCCGAATACCTCGGCCGCGTGGCGAGCGGAGAGTCGGTCGTCGTGACCGACCGGGGTAGGCCCGTGGCCCGGCTCGTGCCGTACGACCATGGTTCGGCGGTGGAGCGGGGCATCGCCGAGGGCTGGATCCGGCCCCCCCTCCGAATCGGGCTGCAGCCGTCGGTACGGGTGCGTGCCACCATGAGCAGTGAAGAGGCGCTCGACGAGGACCGTGGTCGGTGACCCTCTACGTCGACTCGAGCGCCCTGGTCAAGCGCTACCTGAAGGAGGACGGTGCGGAGGACGCAGTCGCCCACATGGCCTCGGATCCGGTGCTGGTGACCTCGGCGCTGACGGCGATCGAGGTGCGGCGGACCCTGACCCGCCTCCTGACCGACGACCTCGAGGCGATGCGGGCCCGCTTCGCCATCGACCTCGATGCCTTCGCGGTGGTCGGTCTGGATGCTCAGGTCTGCAACGAGGCCGCCCGTATCGCCGAGCAGACGCTGTGCCGATCCCTCGACGCCATCCACCTGGCGGCCGCCCGTCGGGCCGGCTCGGCGACCACGGTCCTCACCTTCGACCAGCGACAGGCCCGGGCCGCACGGTCGATCGGACTCGCCGTCATCGGCTGCTGACCGGATCCGCAGCCGGGTAGGCACCGACCGCCCCGAGGCGCAGGAGCCTGCACCCTCTACCTCCGTACAGCAAGGACTAGGACGAAGCGCCCAGGGCCTCCTTGTAGGCCTCCCAGATCAGGCGGTTGAAGAACAGCACCGGCCCCTCCCGCTGGTCGACGTAGCGCATGCGGGGGAGCCGTCCCGTGCGCAGGTTGCGCTGCTGGACGGCCACGGCCTCGGCGTCCTCGTTGAAGGTGGCGTCCCAGATGTCGATCCAGCGATCGACCCGGTCGAGGTCGGCGCCCACCTCGGCGAAGTAGTGACAGACGAACAGGCACGACTCCGGGCCGGTCGGTACGACCCTCGCCATGTACATGAAGTCGTCCTGCTGGACGGCGTGCGCGCCGGGGAAGAACTGGAACGAGCAGTAGGTCGAGCTGCGCAGGGTGCCGTCGTCGACCCGCTCCGATGGCTCGAAGTGCGAGCTGGACATGGTCCCGTGCGTGTCCCAGCGGTAGCCCGACTCCGGGCCCACGTCGTAGGCGTCGGCGAAGGTCGAGCCGTGGATGTGCGGGCAGTGGTAGCACTCGACGCCGTTGTCGTACCAGAGCTTCCAGTTGGCGGCGTTCTCGGTGACGATCTCCCGGTGGAACCGGTAGTGGGACGGGTCGGTGTCGAACCCCCGGTCGACCGCCAGGCCCTCGAGCAGGGGGTGGGCCTCGCGCAGCGTGCAGGCGTCGGGGTCCGGGTTGACGTACACGCCCTGGGCCCACTGGTCGACGGCCACCGGCAGGAGCGACATCTCGCCGGCGCAGAAGGACGGGTCGTCCTCGGTCCCCGGCGACCGGGCCAGCGAACCGTCCAGCCGGTAGGTCCACCCGTGGTAGCCGCACTGCAACCACCGGCCGTTCCGGTCCCCGGCGACGACCCGGTAGCCACGGTGCCGGCACACGTTGAGGAACCCGTGCAGTTCGCCGTCCTCGTCCCGGGTCACGACCACGGGCAGGGCGCCGATGTCGCCCGTCACGACGGATCCCGGCTCGGCCAGCCGCTCCAACGGGGCGAAGTACTGCCAACGCGCCGAGAAGACGGCGCCCAACTCGAACTCGTAGACGTCCGGGTCGAAGTAGGTGTGGGCGGGGAGGCTCCAGCGGCCGTCGATCTGCGCGTCGACCTCTGCGATGTCGAGGCCGAGCCGGTCTGCGGTGAACGTCTGCACGATGCCCCCTTCGGTGCCTACCGGCGCCGTGGCTGCACGCTGTCGCAGCGCATCATAGGAGTGTTCCGACCCTGAGTCCCTCCAGGACCGCCTCCTCGGCGGTCCGGGGGCTGAGGCAGTCGCCGACGGCGTGCAATTCGGCAACCCGGCCGTCGAGCTCCCGCTGGAGGGCCGTCTCGCTACGGTGGCCGTAGGCGAGCACCAGGGTGTCGACCCCCTCGAGCAGGACGGGCTCCCCGGACATCACATGCTGCAGGTAGACGGTGTCGGCGTCGGCACCCCTGAGCCGAAGGTAGGGGAGGACCTCGACCCCCTCCCGGTGCAGTCGGCCGGCCAGCTCGTGCCGGACGTAGCTCTGCAACGATTGGCCCATGGCCTCGCCGTTGACGCAGAGCCGCACCTTGCAACGGTGCTCGACACGCAGCATCTCGGCGACGCCCGGTCCGACCCAGTCGCAGCCCCAGTCGGCGACGACGACGTTCGGGCCGGGTTCGGCTTCGCCGAGGATCACGTCCCAGGCCGTGACGACGTGGGCACCCTCGAACCACTCGGGGTCGGGCCGGTGAGGCCTGGCGCCGGTCGCCACCACGATGGCATCGGGCGCCGCCTCGAGGAGCAGCCTGGCCGTGGCCTCGACGCCGGTCCTGACGTCGACGCCGGCGCTGCGGACCTCGCGTTCGAGGTTGGTGACGATGCCGCCGAACTCGGCCCGGCCTGGCAGCGACCGGGCCAGCAGGGCCTGGCCGCCGAGGTGCGACGCCCGCTCGTAGAGCGTGACCCGGTGGCCCCGCTCGGCGGCGATCGCCGCCGCCTTCATGCCGCCTGGTCCGCCGCCCACGACGACGACGTCCTTCGGGACAGCGGTCGGCGTGCGTGTTCCGAACTCGAGCTCGCGACCGGTCTCGGGGTGCTGGATGCAAGAGACGGGGTGGCCACCTGGGCGGTGGCCGATGCACGCCTGGTTGCAGGCGATGCACGCCCGGATCTCGTCGGCGCGGCCGTCCGCTGCCTTGGCGGCGAACTCCGGGTCGGCGATGAACGCCCGCGCCATGGCGATGACATCGGCATCGCCGTCCTCGAGCGCCCGTTCGGCGTCCTGGGGCTGGTTGATGCGGCCACAGGCCAGGACGGGAACGGAGACGGCGCCGCGGATCGCCCGGGACGCCGGCAGCGAGGCGCCGACCGCGGTGAACATGGAGGGCACGATCAGGCTGGCGCCGGCCAGCGAGTGTGTCCCACCGAGGGTGACGCTGATGTAGTCGCACAGGCCCTCGTCGGCGATCGCCCGGCAGGCCTCGACGGACTCGTCGAGGCGCAGGCCGTCCGGGTCGGTGTCCTCGGGGACGATCCGGAAGCCGACGACCGGCTCGTCCCCGACCGCCTCGCGGATGGCGAGCAGCGTCTCGCGCAGGAACCGACGACGGCCCTCGGGCGTGCCGCCGTAGCCGTCGGTGCGGTGGTTGGTCCGCGGGCTGAGGAACTGTGCGTGCAGGTAGCCCATGCCGACCAGCACCTCGACGCCGTGGACGCCGGCGCGGGCCATCCGCCCCGCCGCCGAGGCGAAGTCGGCGACCATCTCCTCGATCATCGGCACGGTCATCTCCCTGGGGACGATGTGGAACCGTTCGTCGGGCAGGGCCGAGGGGGCGATCGCCACGTCGCGGCTGCCGTCAAGGGAGTTCATCCGGGCCCGGCCCTCGTGGTACAGCTGGCCGAAGAACCGGCAGTCGTACGCTTCGCACAGTTCGACGAGTCGGCGCAGCGGCTCGATGCAGTCGTCGGTGGCGGCGCAACCGTTGGGATAGGTCTGGCCGGGGATCGGCACGACGTGATGGGCCTCGGAGACGACCAGACCGACTCCGTTGCGGACGCGTGCCTCGTAGTAGGCGAGGACGGCGTTGCCGAGCGTGCCGCCCTCGGCCATCCCGGTACCGTGCGCTGCGAGGCAGATCCGGTTCTTGAGCCGCGTCCCCCGCAGGTCGATCGGCGAGAAGAGTCTCGGGAACGGGCTGCTCGTCATGCTCGCCTCGCTGCACTCCGGAGAGCGACCTGGTCGGCTGTGGTGCGGCACAGTATGGCCGAGCGCACCACCCGCCCTCGACCGGCCGTGACCTCGTCGACGGGTAGGCGCTGACCGCCCCGACCGTTAGCCTCCTCGCTGCGGGGTGGAGCAGTCTGGTAGCTCGTCGGGCTCATAACCCGAAGGTCGCAGGTTCAAATCCTGCCCCCGCCACCAAGCGAAAGGCCCGGAATCACAACGATTCCGGGCCCTTCTGGTTGTACGGCCGAAGTGTTGCGGAGGCTTCCTGTCACAAGAAAAGTCACAGACTGCTCATTTCAGGTCGTTTGGGGCCGTTTTGAATAGCCGGTCGGAGACGTTCTGCATGGCCTGGGCGGTGTCACCGGGAAGGACGTGGGCGTAGGTCGACAGCGTCGTCGACACGTTCTTGTGGCCGATAATCCGCGAGACGACGTGGAGGGCGTTGTCATCCAGGGCCGTGGTGGTGAACGTGTGCCGTAGCCCGTGGATTGTCGGATACATGAGGCCGAGCCGGTTGCAGTCGCGTCGGAACCGTCGGGTGATCGAGTCGGGGTTCGGAGGCTGACCGTGGGCGAGCACCACGACGAAGCCGGTATCGGCCCACGCGGTACCCAGAACCGACCGGTCGTCCTCCTGCAACGACCGGAGGTCTCGGAGGCAGGCCGTGGCCTTGTCGCTCAGGTCGATGGTCCGGCCGCTGGTCGCCGACTTGGGTGGCCCGGTTTCAGTACCCGGGTACAGGCGCGTTCTGCGGATGGTGAACTTTTGACCGTCGAGGTCGATGTCCGACCACATGAGCCCGGCCAGCTCGCCGCGCCGCAGGCCGGTGAGGAGGGCCAGGATCGTCACCAACAGCCATAATCGGGCGTTGGCTGCCGGTGAACAGGCCATCTCGTCGCAGTAACGGCGGACCTCATCTGGTCGCCACGCCTTGATCTTCTCGGGATCGCGGCGAAGCGACGGCAGGGGCACCTTTAGTGCCGGGTTGGCGTCGATCTCGCCCCACTCCAAGGCGATATTCAGGATTCGGCGGAGCAGAGAGAAGATGTGGCGTAGAGACCCGCTTGAAAGAGTGGGGTCGCGGCGTCCGGGCCTCTGGCGAACCCTGTCCTGCCAGTCTCGGATGTTCTGACCGGTGAGGTCACGCACCGGGATCGCCGAGATCGGATCGTCGGCGAGGTACTTGTCGATGATGCCCTGATAGCGGACAACCGTCTTGGGGGCGAGGCCCGGAAGGCACGACGTGGCGTAGCGGACCGTAAGTGCCGTTTTGCGCTACTGGCAGAGCCCTCCGACGAAGCCCAGTGCTGAGCA
>CAJXIS010000016.1 GCA_913054115.1 uncultured Acidimicrobiaceae bacterium
TCGTCCCCCTCGTTGACGAAGTATTCGAGCCCTAGGCAGGTGCGGCCGTCCTTGACGAGGTACGGGGACCAGCGTCCGAAGTTCTGCACCCTGCCGACGTCGACGTCGGGGGCGTGGATGTAGATCCAGTTGTCGGGGAAGCCGTCCTCCTCGGGGACGACGAGGGCCACGGTGATGAAGTCGCGGAAGCGGAGGCCTGCTGCTGCTGCGGCGACCTCGTCGGGCACGGGGGGGTGCATGGCCTGGAGGAGGTGGGGGATCGGCATCGAGGAGATGACATGGTCGGCTGGCAGGGAGACCGGACCGTCCGGGCCTTCGGCGACCACGGTGTGTGCCCGTCCGTCGGCGTGTTCGATCCGGGTCACCCGGTGCTCGAGGCGGACGTCGCCGCCCAGTGCCAGGACCTTGTCGTGGCAGCGTTCCCACATCATCCCGGGTCCGTAGCGGGGATATTCGAACTCCTCGATGAGGCTGGTGATGTTCTTCTGGTTGCGGCGGGGGAGCAGCGAGTTGAGCACGGCGCTGAAGAGGGAGAGGTTCTTGATGCGCTGGGCTGCCCAGTCGGCCCGGAGCTCACTGCCGGGTACGCCCCAGACCTTCTCGGTGTAGGTCTTGAAGAAGGTGCGGTACAGCCGCCAGCCGAATCGGCTGGCGGTCCAGCCCTCGAAGGTGGTCTGGTCGGCCGGCGGCCGGATCCGTACCCACAGGTACGAGAGCACGCACAGCACGGCCTCGATGATGCCCAGGTTCCGCAGTGCGTTGCCGGCGCGCAGCGGATAGTCGTAGAAGCGGCCCTTGTAGAAGATGCGGCTCATGCGGGGGCGGACGAGGAAGTCGTCGTCGTCGAGGATCTCGTGCCAGAGGTCGGAGACCACCCGGACCTTCGTGAAGAATCGGTGGCCGCCGATGTCGAAGCGCCAGCCGTCGCGCAGCACCGTCCGGCTGATGCCGCCCACGACGTCGTCGGCCTCGAGGACGGTGGCCCGGCTGCCGGCCTTGCCCAGCTGGTAGGCGGCCGTGAGGCCCGCAGGGCCGGCACCGATGATCACGGTCCGTTCAGCGTCGGTGTCGCTGTGGGGAGGCTCGGCAGGGTTCATGAGGTGGGTCGGAACGTCCGTCGGGTGGGTTGGCCAGCCCGACCTTCGCTCGGGCGCGCAGCATACCCACCGGCCTCCGAGTGGCCGGTACCATCGGGGGCCGTGGCAGCGTCGTCCTCCACGTCCTCCTCGGGGGACGCCCGCTCGTCAGCGGTGTTGCGTTCGTCGATCGGCGTGGTCACCGTGGTGGCGCTGCTGGTCGGGGTCGTCCTGAGGTTCGTGGCCGATTCCCCGTTGTGGCTGGACGAGGCCCAGTCGGTCGCCCTTGCCGACCAGGCGATCGGGGGCCTCGCCGAGGCCCTCCGGCACGATGGGCATCCGCCGCTGTTCTACGTGTTGCTCTCGGCGTGGAGCTCCGTGATCGGCGACACGGCGTTCGCGGTGCGGGCACTGTCGGGGCTGCTGGGGCTCGTGGCACTGGTGCTGATCGGGCTGGTCGCCCGGCGCCATGCAGACGCACGCACCTCGACCCTGGTGCTGGGGATCATGGCCTCGAGCCCGTTCGCCGTTCGCTATGCGACCGAGGCACGGATGTACGCCCTGTTGATCGTGCTCCTCCTTTTGGGGCACCTGGCGGTCGATGCGGCGGTTCGCCGACCAGATGTACGTCGCCTGGCGGCGGTCGCCGTGGTGGTGGCGCTGCTCCTCTACACGCACTACTGGTCGCTGTTCCTCGTGGCCGTCCTCCTCGGTGGGCTCCTCGTCCTCACGGTCACACGGCGGTGGGCGGTGGCGCCGAGGCTTCTCCTGGCCGTGGCCGTCGGTGCCTTGGCGTTCGTGCCGTGGATTCCCGTCTTCTGGTACCAGCTGGCACATACGGGGACGCCGTGGTCGCCGGGGCCCAGGCCGACCGTGGTCGCCGCACTTGCGCTCGAGGCGTTCGGCGGCGGGCGTGGCTCCGAGGCGCTCCTGGTGGCCGTGGTCCTGTCGGTGCTGGTGGTTCTCGGGTTCGGAACCCGGGGCGAGCGGGCGGAGCTGGGCCTGACCGACCTGACCTGGCTGTGGGCCGCCGTCGGGGTCGGCTTCGCCACGATGCTGCTGGGCGCCGGCGCCAGCCTCGTCACCCAGACTGCGTTCCAGGGGCGCTATGCCGTGTTCTGCTTCGTGCCGGTCGTGCTTGCGGCCGGGGTGGGGCTCTCCCGACTCCCACGACCGGCGGCATCGCTGGCACTCGTGCTTCTCATCGGCCTTTCGTGGATCTCCGTCGCCCGCGAGTTGAGTCGGGACCGGACACAGGTCGGCGTGGCGGCAGGGGTGGTCGCCGACCAGGGGACCGATGGTGACCTCGTGGTCTTCTGCCCGGACCAGTTGGCGCCGGCCGGTCACTTCCTGCTGGGCGATCGTTTCAGGACCATCGCGTATCCGGTGTTGGACGACGGCAGGAGCGTCGACTGGGTCGACTACGCCGATCGGAACCGGTCAGCCGACCCTGCTGCGGCGGCCGAGGCGATCGTTGCCGAAGCGGGCGGTTCGGCGAGGGTCTGGATGATCTGGATCGACGGCTACCGCAACTACGGTCGGCAGTGCGGGAGCCTCCACGGCGAGTTGAGTGCCCGACTGGGCGGCTCTCGGCACCTGGTGGCGGCAAACGGGGAAGACTTCTACAACGCCGCGAACCTGAACGTCTTCGGGAATCCACCTTCGTGACAGGGACCTTCCGCAGGGACCTGGCCGCCGTGCTCCCAGCCTGGGTCGTCGCCCGACTCCTGGTGGTCGGGTCGATGCTCGGTGTCCGCCTCTACGTGGACCACATCCATGACGGGGAGCGCCCCCTCCAGGTGGGGCAGGGCCTGCTCGCATGGGATGGCGCCTGGTACCGGGCACTCGTCGAGTCGGGGTATTCGGGGGTCGACCAGGAGGGCATCCGCTTCTTTCCGGGATTCGTGCTCCTCGGCCGCCTGTTCGATGCAGTGCTTCCCGGCGGAGCCGGGGTGGCACTGGTCGTGTTGGCCAATGTCGCCGCCCTGGTTGCGATGGCCCTCCTGCTGCGCCTCGTCCGCGAGGTGACCGGCGACGCTGGCCTCGCCGGGCGGGCCGTCTGGTTGACAGCCTGTTTCCCGCCAGCCTTCGTGTTGGTCTGGGGCTATGCCGAGGCGCTCTTCCTGCTGCTGGCGGTGGCCACATTCCTGGCGTTGGCCCGACGCAACTGGTGGTGGGCGGCCGTGCTGGCGTCGGCGGCGGCCGTGACCCGTCCGACGGGTGCACTGTTGGCGGTGGCCGCCCTGGCCTCGGTGTGGCCGGGCTGGGGTGCGGCCGGGCCGAGGGAGCGCATCGCACGGACGGCGGCGGTCATCGGCGGTCCCGTCGGCTTCGGTGCCTTCGTGTGGTGGGCGTCGGCCCTCGTCGACGAGGCGTTCGCACCCCTGATCGTGCAGCGTGAGCTGCGGGGAGATCCGATCGACCCCGTGCGCCGCCTCCTCGCCGGACTCGGCGAGTTGTTCGGCCCGGATGCACTCGGTGACGGCCTCCACATTCCGTTCGCCATCGGCTTCACCGTCTTGGCGGTGATGGCGTTCCGACGACTGCCGCTCGGACACGCCGCCTTCGGCGCTGCGTGCCTCGTCGTGGCACTGGCGGCTGACAACCTCAACAGCCTCGAACGGTATGCCCTCAACGGGTTCCCCATCGTCGTGGCCCTCGCCGCCCTGGTCGATCGTGGCCGGCTGCGGCGCCTGGTGCCGGTCATCTCGGGCCTCGGCATGGTCGCCCTGACCGTGCTCGCCGTGATGGGTGAGTACGTGCCCTGAGCCTCGACTTCGCTGCAGGGACGGCCCCCGAAAACGGAGAATGGCCCCGAGTAGCCTCCCGGCGAACCGGTCAACTCCTCGGAGCCACTTCCTCGTCCCGTTACCACCCTCCGGTCCGTCCCGTCAGACGATCCGGACTCGGGGTGCTGCCCCGGGGGGCTTCACCCTGGCTCGATCTCCGGGCGACCCGACGGTGCCCGGACTCGAACCCAGATCAACCACTGATCCCCGACGGGATCCGGCACTCCTTCGCCTTGCGGTGCCCGGCGGCACCGCAAGGACCGGGGGCGCCCGACACACCGTTTCCGTTCCACACCTTTCTTGCCTCCATCGCCCGTCGGCGGCGGCGCAACCAGGTGCGGCCCGGACCCGGCTGGTATCTCGTCCGGTTGCTTCCGGTTCGGCTCGAGAGCCTTACCGGAACCTTCCGGCCTCGACACCTCCGTGTCTGCGGCCGACCCGCTGTCCTCCGAAGAGACCAGCGTGGTCTTGGTCCTCCCCGAACTCGTCTCGGGGGCTTCACCAGGCTCTCGACGCTCCTCCTCCGGTCCGAGCCCGAGAGCTCTTTCCTTCGGTGGTTCGTCGGTCCGTCCGGATCCGATTCCCCTTGCCGTGTTCGGCGTGAGGGCATCATGGGGTGCGAAGTGACGGGGGTCAACCCGAATCGTCGAAATCCCCAGCATTGGGACCGATTTCCCCAACCGATGGCCGGTCGTGCACAGGCGGTCCACAGAAGCCGCCGGTCAGGGCTCGATAACGCCATCGATTTCGACATCGATGGCGCCCTGGAGCGGACCCTCGGACCGGAAACCGGGGGAGGCTCGGAGGAGGGGAGCGCACATGCCGGGTGCGTGCGCTCAGGCGACCATCACGGAGCCGGCGAGCAGTGCTCCGAGGGCAGCCAGGCCGGCGACGGCCCCGGTTGCCGCCCGGACGACCACCGAGGAGGTGCTGCCATGGATCGCTGCGGCCGCACCGGAGGCCCCGACGAGGAGGAGCTTGACGAGCAGGGCGAGGTGGTACCCGCTGGCCCTGCCGGCGAGGTCCACCGTCGCCAGGCTCCAGACGCCGGTGACGACGGCGAGTGCGAAGAAGGACCAGGCGATCCTGCCGAAACGGGCAGCGGCCAGGCGGGGAGCCTCGGGGGAGACCTTCCGCAGGACCGGGACCAGGGCCATCATGACGAACTGCCCGCCGACCCAGCCGCACACGCCGAGGAGGTGCAGGAAGACCCGGATGGCATCGAGGTCGAGGCTGACGGTTTCGGTCATGACGCCAAGGTAGCGGGATGCCGTGCCGTGCGGAGTCGTACGGGCGGAGGCTCAGGCCCAGAGCCCCCGCTCGATGAGGAGCGTGCGCAGGACGCTCGGCCGGTCCGTCATGATGCCGTCCACGCCGAGGTCGATCAGGAGGTGCATCTCCTCGGGGTCGTTGACGGTCCAGACATGCACCTGGAGGCCGCGGTCGTGTGCGGCCGTGACGAAGCGCTGGTCGACGAGGCGGATGCCGTTGGAGCGGGTCGGGACCTGCATGCAGTGCCAGGGCGGCTGCCGCATGGGCAGTCCGAACGAGGCGACGCGAAATCCGACGATGGACCGTGGACCGGCGGAGGTGCACAGGGTCGGCCCGAGCAGGTCGCGGAGCCGAGCGAGGCGGCGGTCTGAGAACGCACCGAGGCAGACCCGGTCGAGGACGTCGGCCTGGCGCAGAATGCGGGCCAGCGCCGGGACGACTGCGTCGTCCTTGGGGTCGATGTTGATGCAGGCGTCGGGGAACGCCTCGATGAGGTCGAGGAGAGTGGGGATCGGCTCCGTGTCGGCGATTCGGGCAGCGGACACCTCGTCCCATGAGAGGTCGGCGATGCGTCCGCTGCGGTCGGTCACCCGGTCGAGGACGTCGTCGTGGAAGGCGACCACGACGCCGTCGGCCGTCAGGTGGACATCGGTCTCGAGGTAGCGGTAGCCCAGCTCGACGGCGTGCCGGAAGGCCGCCATCGAGTTCTCGGGAACCTCCTCGGCGCCCCCGCGGTGGGCGAAGGCGAGTACACCGGCGTGGTCGAGGTACGGGTGCCGGGGCTCGAAGGATCGGGAGTGCACGGACCGACGCTACCGAGTCCCCCTGCGGCGACCGGGTACCGTGCGGCCCGGAGAGTCAGTGGGCAGCAGGGGAGGTGTGTGCAGTGATCGACCGGGAGCTCAAGCGCTGCCTCGGGCAGATGATGAAGGGCGTCCAGGTGGTCGCATCGACGCATGGCGGTACGACCCGTGCCTACTGCTCCCACTGGGTGTGCCAGGTGTCGTTCGAGGAGCCGATCCTCGTCGCCTCGGTTTCGCCGAAGCACGACACGCACCCCCTGATCGAGGCCTCCGGCCGCTTCGCCGTCTCGATCCTCGCCGGCGACCAGATCGACGCCGGCCAGTACTTCAGCTACCCGGGTCGCAAGTTCCGGTACATCGCCGACGAGTGGCTCGAGGACCTCGATGGCTGGCCGGTCGTTCCCGAGGCGATCGCCTGGCTGGGTTGCGAGGTCGAGGACACGATCAGTGGGAAGTACGATCACGATCTCTTCTTCGCCCGTGTGGTGGCCTTCGGCGAGGGGCGTCTCGGGGAGCCGCCGCTGCT
Organism: uncultured Acidimicrobiaceae bacterium; assembly: GCA_913054115.1. Taxonomy (GTDB): domain Bacteria; phylum Actinomycetota; class Acidimicrobiia; order Acidimicrobiales; family MedAcidi-G1; genus S20-B6. Next base: position 6,467 of record CAJXIS010000016.1, read on the forward strand.
CTACTCCAGCCGTCTCGGGTGGCGGGTGACGGGCGACCCGGCCCGGAAGAAGGGGGATTCGGTGCGTGATCGGCTCCTGGCACGCCTGGCGGCGGCCGACCTGCCCGACCTCGATGATGCCGCCGGCACCTGAGGGCGTGGCCGGCGCCTGAGTGAGCGGCATTCCGCGGAGCACACCTCAACGGGCACTTCGGCCGTACCGGTAGCGTGGCCCGATGGCCCGGCGCACCAAGATCATCGCGACGATCGGCCCCGCATCCGAGCGGGAGCCGGTGCTCCGGGACCTGATCCGTGCCGGCATGGACGTGGCCCGGCTGGGGATGGCGCACAGCACCCTCGAAGAAAACGCCGAACGCCTGTCCGCCATCCGACGCATCGCCGCCGAGGAGGGCCGCCCGGTCGGGGTCCTCGTCGATCTCCCCGGACCCAAGGTGCGTGCCGCCAGCTTCGGCGACGATCCCGTCGTGTTCGTCGAGGGCGCAGCGGTGCAGTTGCGGATCGGCCACCTCCGGAGCCGGGCCGCCGTCATCGAGGTCGATTACGAGGCATTTTTCCGCGACGTCGAGCCGGGCGGCCGCATGAGCATCGGGGATGGGCGGGTGATCCTGCAGTTGGGCGACCGGGATGGCGACCGGCTGTCGTCCACCGTCATCCATGGTGGCGTCCTCTCAGGTCGGCCGGGCCTCCACATCCCGGCAGACCGTCTTTCCGTCTCGGCCCCCACGCCCGAGGACCTCCATGCGGTCGAGTTCTTCCTCGAGCACGAGGTCGACATGATCGCCCTCTCGTTCGTCCGGTCGGCGGCCGACCTCGACCGGCTCGGGACCCCGCCCCATCCCCACGGCCCCCTGGTGGTGTCCAAGATCGAGACGGCGGCGGCCATCGCCGACCTCACGGGGATCATCGAGAAGTCCGGCGCCGTGATGGTGGCCAGGGGCGACCTCGGCAACGAGTGCGGGATCGAGGTCCTGCCCGTGCTCCAGAAGCAGATCATCCGCCAGTGCATATCGCTGGGTCGCCCGGCGATCACCGCCACCCAGATGTTCGAGTCCATGATCGAAGGTCCGGAGCCGACCCGTGCCGAGGTGTCCGACGTGGCGAACGCCATCTGGGACGGGTCGAGTGCCGTCATGCTCTCTGGCGAGACCGCCGTGGGCATCGATCCCGCCAACGTCGTCGCGACGATGGCCCGTGTCGCCCGGCATGCGGACGAGAACTTCGACCACCACGGGTGGACCGCCGAACTGGCCGAGCTCCGACTCACCGACGCCGCCGATCCCGGCACGTCCATCACCGACGCCATGACCGTGGCCACCGCCCGTGCCGTCGAGGAACTGGGCATCCGCACGATCGTCTGCGTGTCGGGCTCGGGGTTCACGGTCCGGTCGATGGCCCGCTTCCGGCCTTCGGCGCGAATCCTCGGCTTCAGCGCCGACGAACGGACAGTGCGGCAACTCACGCTGAGTTGGGGGACCGAGCCCATCCACCTCCCCGAGGACGGAGAGATCGACCTGCGGGTCATAGAGGCCCTGGAACTCGCCCGTGATCAGGGTGGGGTGGAGGCCGGTGAGCTGGTGGCCGTGCTGGCTGGTACGGATCCCACGTCGCGGGCGACCAACGAACTTCGCCTCGAACGCATCCCCGCTCCCGCCTGAATCGTCCCGCCTGAATCGTCCCGAGACTGGCGGGTCAGCCGCTGTGGCAGCGCGGGTTCCGGTCGAGCGGAATCTGCACCGGTTGGCCGAACAGGGTGCAGGAACACTCGTCGGCGCAGGAGCGCAGCTCGAGGCGCTGGTCCCAGAGCCCGACGCCGAGCAGCACGACGAGGCCGACGAGGAGCACCTTGGCGACGACCTTGCGCAGGATGCGCAGAATCAGGAAGGCGGCCACGACGAGGGCGGCGAGCCCGAGCACGCTGGCCTTCGCCAGCAGTTCCGGGTCGGCCCAACCGGGCAGGGTCACGAGTTCGGGAAGGTCGTAGAGGCTCTCTGGCACGGCCGGACCCTACCGACCACCCCTCCCGGGTGGGGGGAGGGGTACCCTCCACCCCCGTGAGCGACCAGCATCCGGTGAGCCTGTCGGGAACCGGCCTTCCGGAGACCGTCCTCGACCCTGAGTCGGTCGGCTGCCTCGAGGCGCTCGACGAGGCACTGGCCACCCGCGAGAGCGTCCGTCGCGACGCCGTGGCGGCGGTCGCAGCCCGCTGGCCCCGCTGCCTCGCCGCATGGGCCTCGGTCGGGGACCTGGCCCGTGATCGGGTCGAGGCCTACGCCGCCTACCGGGTCGGCTACCACCGCGGACTCGACCGGCTCCGCCAGAGCGGCTGGCGCGGTTCCGGCTACGTCCGATGGAAGTGCCCCGAGAACCGCGGGTTCCTGCGCTGCCTGGACGGCCTTGCCCGCATGGCCGGAGAGATCGGCGAATCCGATGAGCAGGAGCGCTGCGAGCTGTTCCTCCGCCAACTCGACCCGGCGGGACCGCTGGCGAACAGGTGACCGCCACCGGCGATCGGGGGGTGGCCGGAGCGGTGCTGGCCGGAGGCGCCAGCCGGCGCATGGGCGCCGACAAGGCGACCCTCGAGGTCGACGGGAGGCCGATGGTGATGGCCGCACTCGAGGCGCTCCATGGAGCGGGCGTGTCGCCCGTGTGCCTGGTGGGTGGCGATCCTGCGACGTTCCCCGGGACCGGCCACGGGTTCATTCCCGACCGCTGGCCCGGGGAAGGGCCGCTGGGGGGGATCCTGACGGCATTGTCCGCCCTCGACGAGGACGGACAGCGACCGGTGATCATCCTTGCCTGCGACCTCCCGGATGCCTCGGCGGCCACGATCGGCGAGATCCTCGATCACACGAACTCGGTGCCGGACGCCGTGGTCCTGCCGATGCTCGACGGGGTGCCACAGTGGCTCCATGCCCTCTGGCCGCCCGGGGCACGGGCGACGCTGGCCGAGGCGTTCGAGGCCGGGGAGCGGGCGCCATGGCGGGCGGGTCGGATGCTGCCCGTCGTCGAATTGTTGATCGTCGACGAAGGCCACCTCCGGGACGTGGACACGCCCGACGACCTGAGGGACCGGGGTCTGAGCGGGCGTGGTCCGACGGGCTCCCATGACTAGGGTGCGGCTCGGCGGACCTGTGCCGTCTCCCCCTCGCAGCATTCTGAAAGACGTCGAACCATTCATGGACATTCTCGAGATCGACGTGGACGAACTGGAGCAGCGACTCGCTGCCGGTGCGGTCCTGATCGACGTCCGCGAGCCCGACGAGTTCGAGGAGGTCCGGGTCCCCGGGGCGCGGCCGATCCCCCTCGGCGAGATCTCCTCCCGGGCGGACGAGATCCCGACCGCCAGTCCGGTGCTGCTGATCTGCGCCAAGGGAGGCCGGAGCATGGCTGCCGCCGAGTTCCTGCAGTCCCGCGGCGTCGAGGCTGTGAACGTGCTCGGGGGCACCGATGCCTGGGTCGTCGGCGGCTTCCCGGTCGAGTCGGGTCCGCCGACCTGAGACGTCGACGCGGCGGCATCGCACGAGGAAACGTCAGCGGCTCCGATCGCCCTGCCCCGGCACCCATCGAGGAGCAGGAGGCCTTCGAGTCCCTGGTCCGTCGGCTGCTCGACGAGCCGCGGATAGCCGTCGATACCGAGTTCCACCGTGAACGGACCTACTACCCGCAGGTGGCGCTTCTGCAGATCGCATGGAGCGACGGACTGGCGCTGGTCGACCCGCTCGCCGTGGACCTGGAGGCATTCGCCGCCGTCCTCGATTCCGACGTGCTCCTCGTCATGCACGCCGCCGGACAGGACCTCGAGGTCTTCGACCGGGCCTGTGGCACGGCGCCGAGACATCTCTTCGACACGCAGGTGGCGGCCGGCTTCGTCGGAATGTCGACACCGTCGCTGACGACCCTGTGTGAGCGGGAGCTCGACATCCGGCTTCCGAAGGGCGATCGCCTCAGCGACTGGTTGGCACGTCCCCTCTCGGGTTCGCAACTCGAGTACGCCGCAGCCGACGTGCTGCACCTCCTGGTCATCCACGACCAGCTCACCGAGGACCTCACCTCCCGGGGGCGCCTGGTTTGGGCACAGGACGAGTGTCAGGCGCTGTTGGACCGCAGCCGGGGACCACGAGAGCCGTTGGCCGCATGGGAGCGGATCAAAGAGGTCCGGCGCCTGCGCGGTGCCGCCTTCGACCGGGCACGGTCGATCGCCGCATGGCGGGAACGCGAGGCCGCCGCCCGCGACATGCCGGTGCGGTCGGTGTTTCCCGACCTGGCCGTGGTTGCGGTGGCGCAGGACCATCCCGCAGACGAGGAGGCGCTGCGCCGAGTACGGGGCGTGGAAGGACGCCACCTGCGCAATGGTGCAGGTGCAGCGGTCCTTCAGGCCATCGGGGATGCCGCCGACCTTCCGCCGGTACCGCCGGCGCCGGGACGTTCCAACCGGGGCAAGGGTGACCAGCGTGCCGCCGTGACCCTGGTGTCCGCCTGGGTCTCCCAGGCCGCCAGGGACCTCGAACTTGACCCGACGCTGCTGGGCACGCGCTCCGACATCGAGGCACTCGTTCGCGGTGAGGAGGGCACCCGCCTGGCATCCGGCTGGCGCAACGACATCGTCGGCGAGGCCCTGAACGACCTGCTGGCCGGACGTGCGGCCCTGGCATTCGACGGCGAGGGCGGCCTGCTGCTCGAGGACAGGGACGAAACGTGAACCTGCCGGCCGGTGACCCCGGTTGTCGGGTGAGACTGGATAGGATGCTGGGCTGAACGACCAGCGATCCGGGAGCAGGTGCCGTGAAAAAGGGCCGCCATCGGCGATTCGAAGAGGCACGGGCGCTGAAGCGCAACCAGGACCTCGATCTGGAATCCATCTTCGACAGCCTGTCGACCGACGAGGCCCCGGCGGCCACGGAAGAGGGCTACTCGTCTGCGTACGACGCCTGGGCCGAAGAGGAAACCGAAGCAGCGGAGGAACTCGACGCCTCGGCGTGAGTCCCCGGTAGTTCCCGACACCCCGAGCGGTCAGCCGCCGGTCTCCTCGAGGATCTCGTCCAATTTGAGGATGTCGTCCTCCCGGACGATTCCGATGAACGAGGCGTCGGCGCCGGTCACCGCCAACACGTCGACGTCCGAGTCGCCCATGGCGCCGATCGCGTCGCGCAACGTCCAGGAGGGTTTCACCTCGGGCAGGTCGGAGCGCAGGACCGTCCCCACGGTGGTGTCGTCCCATGCCGAACGGTCGATGTCGGAGAGCTCCGTGAGGCTGACCATCCCGAGGTAGGTGCCGCCATCGACGACGGCCACGGAACGTTCACGACGCCCGAGCACGTGGAGGTACACGAATTCGGAGAGGGTCGCGTCGGGTGGAACGGTCAGCACGTCCGTGATCAACGCCGAGGTGACCGGCAGCGTGAAGCGCCGTTCGAGGTGGCCGAGGCGGACGCTGTGCTGGTGTTCGGCCACCGAGGATGAGCCGGCAACCAACTGGCTGACGGCGGCGGCGATCAGTGCGGGGACCACGAAGGCTCCTCCGGTCGATTCGGCGACGAACATCACCGCCGAGATCGGCGCCCGGTAGCCGGCGCCCAGGAAGGCCGCCAGCCCGAGAATGGGGTAGAGGCCGGGGCGGTCCGAGTTGACCATCACGCCGACGAAGGAACCGAGGATGACACCCTGGACGGCGAGCGGGATGAACAGCCCGCCGACGCCGCCTGCGGTGAGCGTCACGATGGTGGCGGCGATCCGCAGGCCGAAGAGCAACGCGATCAGGCCCAGACCGTGGTCGGGTGCGACCACCCACTCCATCGCCGAGAATCCCGGACCGATGGTCAGGGGCGAATCGAAGAGGGCCTCGGCGATGAGCGCCAGGCCGGCCAGGAACGAGCCGCCGATGAGGAGACGGGTGACGACGTGGGTCTGCTTGGCGATCCCCTTCGCCCAGCGGACGAGCCAGGCCATCGAACGGCCGCCGAGCCCGGCCAGGACGCCCAGGAGGATGGCGCCCAGGACGTCGCTGATCTCGACGCCGGTGAACAGGGCGCTGAGCTGGTCGCGGTGGATCCAGACCAGGCCGTCCTCGGTGAACAGGGGGGCGTCGATGAGGTTGAGCCCCAGCCGGCTCTCGGGATCGTTGAGGAACGGGATCACCGAATCGGGGCCGATGATGTTGATGTAGACGACGTAGCTGGTGGCCGCCGCCAGCAGCGAGGGGATCAGGGCACGCCGGGTGACGTCGTCCCGGTACGGCGCCTCGAGGGCGAACAGCACGCCGGTGGCCGGGGCCTTGAAGACAGCGGCGACGCCGGCGGCTGCGCCGGCGGTGAGCAGGATCCGCACATCCTCGCGTCGGAGCCACCGTCGGAAGCGGTCGTGCACGGTCAGGCCGATCGTCGAACCCGTGTAGATGGACGGACCCTCGAGGCCGAGGGCTCCGCCGAAGCCGATGGTCGCGATCCCGGCCAGCAGCTTGGCGGGAAGGTGGCGCAGCGGAAGGCGCGGGTTGCGCTCGTGGTAGACGCGGATGAACTCGTCGGAGGTGGCCGGACCCACGCCCCGGCCGATGGAGCGGAGGAGGAGGGTGGCGATCGTGAGTCCGATGGCCGGGGCCATGGCGATCTGCCAGAGCGGCCGGTGGGCGATCTGTTCGAGGAGGACTGAGGCGGTGAGGTACTCGAAGCCGGCGATCACCAGTGCGACCAGCACGCCCAGGGCGATCGACAGTGCCAGCACCGGGGTGTCGCCACGGGTGGCGCACGTGCGGAGGCGACTCACGGTGTCCTTCCTACACCCGCAGGCCCCCTTCGACGCGGCACGGGAGACGTGAATCCCCGGTTCGTGGGAGAAGACCGCAGATTGTGCAGACTGGGTGCATGTTGTGGCCACGACGACGCCCGGACGATCCGCTGACACGCGACCTGGAGGCGGCGATCGGCGCTGACCGCGTGGAGGCGGGTACCTCCGCCCGGCACCTCTAC
>CAJXIS010000017.1 GCA_913054115.1 uncultured Acidimicrobiaceae bacterium
CGAGGTGGTCGGCGACCTCGATGGCGACCCGGTGGTCGCCGCCGCCTTCGCTCCCCGGTGCGACTGGTACCGCAACCTCCAGGAGGACCCGACGGCCTCTGTGATCTGGGCCCGGACCTCCGGTGCGGCCACGGCCCGGTTCCTCGACGAGGACGCTGCAGCCGACGTGCTGGCCGACTACGTCCGGCGACACCCCCGCTCCGCCCGCAACATCGGCCGACTCCTCGGCCTGGACCTCGCCGACGACCCACGGGCGGCAGCCGGGGTACTCCCCGTGGTGCGCCTCGTTCTCGACAACTGAGAGATCGGGACAGGTCGCCGCTCAGCCGCCCAGCACGGCGAACGAACCCGACACGGCCGCCACCGGCTTCTCCTCGCCATCGACGAACACGCGACCGTCGAGGTGGACGATCCGTCTACCGGCGTGGAGCACCTGAACCCGTGCCCGCAGTCGACCTGCCGGCACGGCCCGCAGGAACCGGACCGACACCTCGATCGAGGCGCAGAACTGTCCCTCGTCGAGGATCGACATGGTCGCCCGGCCCATCGCAGTGTCGGCCAGGGTGAACACCACGCCGCCGTGCACGACGCCGTTCGGGTTCATGTGGTCGTCGCCGACGTCCAGCCATGCCTCTGCCTGTCCGGGTTCGCCGTCTTCGATCTCGAGCCCGAGGAACGCCTTGAGGGGAAACTCGCCGTAGTCGGGGTCGTCGATACCGCTCGCCACAGGCCAGAACCTAGGCCCCACCGACGCCTACTCCGGCAGCGGCGTCGGGGCCCACGGGCCGCTACCGTGCCGGAGCGGCGCGAGGTGGGATGTCCCCGGTCCACGACGCCGCCGGGAAACCCCATGTCCAACGCCCCCGAACCCTTTGCCCTCGCCGACGAGGCCGCAGCCGTGCTGGCGGAACGCACCGGCGTGGCCTCGCACGATGCCGTGCTGGTCCTCGGCTCCGGGTGGGCCGCTGCGGCCGACGGTCTCGGCGAGATCGTCGCCGACGTTCCACTCGACGAGCTGCCGGGCTTCCCCGCCCCCACCGTGCTGGGCCACCGCAACAGCGCCCTGTCGGTTCGTGTCGGCGACACGAACGCCCTCGTGCTCGGCGGGCGCGTCCACCTCTACGAGGGGCATCCGGCCGCCACGGTCGTCCACGGCGTCCGTACCGCCATCGCCGCCGGTTGCGGGGTCGTCGTGCTCACCAACGCCGCCGGGGGCCTGAATCCCGACTGGCCGGTCGGCCAGCCGGTGCTCATCGCCGACCAGTTGAACCTCACGGGTGCCTCGCCGATGGCCGGCCCGGCGCCTCCGCCCGACCGGCCCATCCGCTTCACCGACCTGACGGCGGCGTACTCACCGAGGCTGCGGGCACTGGCTCTCGACGTCGATCCGACGCTTCCCGAGGGCATCTACGCCGGGCTGCTGGGCGGCGCCTTCGAAACCCCGGCCGAGGTTCGCATGCTGGCAGGCCTCGGCGCCGACCTGGTCGGCATGTCGACGGTGCTCGAGACCATCGCCGCCCGTCATCTGGGGGCCGAGGTGCTCGGCTTCTCGCTGGTCACCAACGCCGCAGCGGGAATGGGCGACGAGGACATCGACCACGAGGACGTCCTCGAAGCCGCCGCCGCTGCCGGGCCCCGGATGCTGGCCCTGCTGCGCGGGGTGCTGGAGCGCCTGTGAGCGACGCCGCCGCCACGGCACGCCGCTGGCTCGACGTCGACCCCGACCCCGAGACCCGGGCCGAGACCGAACAGCTCCTCGCCGAGGGCGGACCGGCGCTCGACGAGCGCTTCAACGGGCGCCTCGAGTTCGGCACCGCCGGCATCCGTGGGGCCATGGGTGCCGGCCCGATGCGGATGAACCGTGTGCTGGCCAGGGCGACCGCTGCAGCGGTCGGCCGTGCGCTGCTGGTGGACCACGAGGCCCCGACCGTGGCCATCGGCTACGACGCCCGCCGCCAGAGCGACCTGTTCGCCGAGGACTCGGCCCGGGTGCTGGCCGGCCTCGGCGTGGCGAGCCTGCTGCTGCCCGGCCCGCTCCCCACGCCGGTCCTCGCACACACGCTGCTCCGGACCGGGGCCGAGGCCGGGATCATGGTGACCGCCAGCCACAACCCCCGTCCCGACAACGGCATCAAGGTCTACTGGTCGGACGGGGCGCAGATCGTGCCGCCCATCGACCGCAGGATCTCCGCCCTGATCGACGAGCAGTTCGACGAGCAGTTCGACGGGGGAGCCCTGCCCACCGACGACGATCTTGCCGACGACGACCACCCGCTGATCACACGGGGCACCGCCGCCGACATCGAGTCGTACGTCGTCGCCGCTGCCGGGCTCTCCGGGCTCGAAGCGCCCCATGACCTGGCCATCGCCTACACGCCGCTGCACGGAGTCGGACGAGACGTCCTGGTCGACACCCTGACCCTGGCCGGGTTCGCCCCCCCGCATGTGGTCGCCGAGCAGGCCGAGCCGGACGGCACCTTCCCCACGGTCGAGTTCCCGAATCCCGAGGAGCCCGGAGCGCTCGACCTCGTGTTGGCGCTCGCCGACGCGACCGGCGCCGACCTGGTGCTCGCCAACGACCCCGACGCCGACCGCCTGGCGGTCGCCATCCCGTCCGGGGACGGCTGGCGGGCGCTCTCCGGCGACGAGATCGGTGCCCTGTTGGCCGAGCACGTCCTGGCGGGTGGTTCGGGCGACGACCGCCTGGTCGCCACCACATTGGTGTCGTCACGCCTGTTGTCCGCCCAGGCCGCCCACCACGGCGTCCGCTACGCCGACACCCTCACGGGATTCAAGTGGATCGTGCGGCCCGGCCTCGCCGACCCCACCGCCCGCTTCGTGTTCGGCTACGAGGAGGCCCTCGGCTACCTCGTCGGCGACCTGACCCACGACAAGGACGGCATCACCGCCGCCGTGGTGTTCGCCGAGATGGCCGCCACCGCCAAGGCGGCCGGCCGGACCGTCCTCGACCTGCTCCACGACCTCTGGCGCCGGCACGGCGTGCACCGGACGGCCCTGCGCACGGTCCGCATCGACGGCCCCGACGGCGACGACCGCATGGCTGCACTGCTTGCAGAGTTCCGGGCCTCGCCCCCGAGCGAGGTGGCGGGCCACCCGGTGCTCGCCACCACCGACTACGCCCAGCCGGGAACCGGCCTGCCCGCATCCGACCTGATCGCCCTCGAACTGGACGGCGGCCGGCTGCTGCTGCGGCCCAGTGGCACGGAGCCGATGCTCAAGGTCTACGGCGAGGTCGTCGAGCCGGTCCGGGACAACGACGTCCAGGCCGCCGAGACCCGCGCAGGCGACACCGTGGCCGCCCTCGTCGACGCTGCTGCCGCCCTGCTCGTAGGGTCCGGATCGTGAGTACCCCCACCTACGCCCCGATCCGGACCACGTCCGTGGACCTGGTGGGCCTCGAGGCCCGCGCCGCCGAATTGGGCGGCCGTTCCATCAAGACATCCAGCAAGCGGGCCGCCCTCCACCTGGCGATCCGCTGCATCGACCTCACGACGCTCGAAGGCGCCGACACGCCAGGCAAGGTGGCCTCGCTGTGCCGCAAGGCGATGCGCCCCGACGCCACCAACCCGGCAATTCCGCCTGTCGCCGCCGTGTGCGTCTACCCGGAGATGGTCATCCACGCAGCGGCTTCGGTGGCCGGCACCGGCGTGGCCGTGGCCAGCGTGGCCGGCGCCTTCCCGAGCGGCCTGTCCGACCTCGGGGTCCGCACCGACGACATCCGCAGCGCCGTCGCCGACGGCGCCGACGAGATCGACATCGTCCTGAACCGCTCGGCCTTCCTCTCGGGCGACCTGGCCAAGGTCCACGACGAGGTCGCCGCCTCGAAGGAGGCCTGTGGCGACGCCCACCTCAAGGTCATCCTCGAGACCGGCGAACTGGGCGGCTACGAGCCGGTGCGCCGGGCGTCGATGCTGGCCATGGCCGCCGGCGCCGACTTCATCAAGACCTCGACCGGCAAGATCCCGAAGGCCGCCACGCCGGCCATGGCGCTCTGCATGGCCGAGGCGATCCGCGAGCACGCCCATACGACCGGCAGAGCCGTCGGGTTCAAGGCGGCCGGTGGCATCCGCACCGCCAAACAGGCCTGGCACTACCTCGTCCTGATGGGCGAGACCCTCGGCACCGAGTGGCTCACGCCCGACCTCTTCCGACTGGGCGCATCGAGCCTGCTCAACGACATCCTGCTCCAGCTCGGCAAGCTCGACAGCGGCCGCTACGGCGGCCCCGACTACGTGACGGTCGACTGATGGCAGACCCGACGGACGACCCACCCCCCGAGTTCGGGCTCGACTACGCACCGGCGCCCGAATCGACCGCCGTGGTCAGCCTGGCCGACGAGTACGGCCTGTTCATCGGCGGCGAGTTCGTCGAACCACGGTCGGGACGCACGTTCGACACCATCAACCCAGCGACCGAAGAACGCCTCGCCACCGTCGCCGAGGGCGGCGCCGACGACATCGACCGTGCAGTCGCCGCCGCACGGACGGCCTTCGAGGAGCACTGGCGCGACACGCCCGGCACCGTGCGGGCCCGCTACCTCTACCGCATCGCCCGGCAGCTCCAGGAGCGCGCCCGGGAGTTCGCCGTGCTCGAGACGATGGACGGCGGCAAGCCGATCCGCGAGAGCCGCGACGTCGACCTGCCGCTGGTGGCCGCCCACTTCTTCCACCACGCCGGCTGGGCCGACAAGCTCGAGTACGCCTTCCCGAACCGGAACGTGGCCCCCCACGGCGTCGTCGGCCAGATCGTCCCGTGGAACTTCCCGCTGCTCATGGCCGCCTGGAAGCTGGCGCCGGCGCTGGCGTGTGGCAACACTGTCGTGCTCAAGCCAGCCGAGACCACGCCGCTCACGGCACTGCTGCTTGCCGAGGTCCTGCGCGACGTCGGCCTGCCCCCGGGCGTGGTCAACATCGTCACCGGCGCCGGGGAGACGGGGGCTGCACTGGTCGAACACCCCGATGTCGACAAGCTGGCGTTCACCGGCTCGACCGGGGTCGGCAAGCGGATCCAGCGCTCCGCTGCGGTCCGTCGCCTGCCGCTCACCCTCGAGTTGGGTGGCAAGGCCGCCAACGTGGTGTTCGAGGACGCCGCCATCGACCAGGCCGTCGAGGGCGTCATCAACGGCATCTACTTCAACCAGGGCCACGTGTGCTGCGCCGGTTCCCGGCTGCTGGTCCAGGAGTCGATCGCCGAGGACTTCGTCGAGCGGCTCAAGGCGCGCATGGCCCGCCTGCGGGTGGGCGACCCGCTCGACAAGAACACCGACGTGGGTGCCATCAACTCAGCCGAGCAGCTGGCACGCATCACGGCCCTCGTCGCGGCGGGCGTCGACGAGGGTGCAGTTCTCCACCAGGCGCCCTGCGACCTGCCCGACACGGGCTTCTGGTTCGCCCCTTCGGTCTTCACGGGCGTTCAGCAGAGCCACCGGGTGGCCCGTGAGGAGATCTTCGGGCCGGTGCTCGCCGTCCAGACCTTCCGTACCCCGGACGAGGCCATCGAGAAGGCCAACAACTCGCCCTACGGGCTCTCCGCCGGCATCTGGACGGAGAAGGGCTCCAAGATCCTCTGGATGGCCGAGCGCCTGCGGGCCGGCGTCATCTGGGCCAACACGTTCAACAAGTTCGACCCGGCCAGCCCGTTCGGCGGCTACAAGGAAAGCGGCTTCGGCCGAGAAGGTGGCCTCCAGGGCCTCGGCGCGTACGTCCGGGATGCCGACCCAGTTGGCTCAACAGGAGGGCTCGCCTGATGGCCGACCACCTTCCGGTCGACAAGACCTTCAAGCTGTTCATCGGCGGCGCCTTCCCCCGCTCGGAGTCGGGCTACACCTTCCAGGTCCGGTCCGCCGACGGTCGCCTCCTGGCCAACGCCGCCAAGGCCTCCCGCAAGGACCTTCGCGAGGCCGTCAGGGCCGCCCGCTCGGCACAGGCCGGCTGGGCCGGGCGCACCGCCTACAACCGGGGCCAGGTGCTCTACCGGGTGGCCGAGATGCTCGATGCCCGCAGCGACGAGTTCGCCACCCTCCTCCGGGACGGTGGTCGCTCCGACGAGTCGGCCCGGCACGAGGTCGAACAGGCCGTCGACCGGTGGGTCTGGTACGCCGGCTGGGCCGACAAGGTCCACCAGGTGTTCGGCAGCGTGAACCCTGTCGCCGGCCCCTTCTTCAACTTCACGTTCCCGGAACCCACCGGCGTCGTCGTGCAGGCCGTGCCCGACGACCCACCGCTGCTGGGCCTGGCCTCAAGGCTGGCGCCGGCGATCGTCACGGGCAACACCTCGGTCGTGCTGGCCGGCGAGGCGGCGGCGCTGGTTGCCATGAGCCTCGCCGAGGTGCTGGCCACCTCCGACGTGCCGGGTGGCGTGGTCAACATCCTCACCGGCGACGTGTCGGCCCTGCTGCCCTGGGCGCTCGGCCACCTCGACGTCAACGCCGTCGACCTGGCGGGTGCCCCCGACGACCTGCCCGATGAGGCACTCGCCGACGCAGCGGAGAACGTCAAGCGCCTCGTGCACGGCGACCCCACCGCTGCCAGCCCGTCGGTGATCGCCCAGTTCCTCGAGATGAAGACCGTCTGGCACCCCATCGGCCACTGAGGCGGCGCCGCTACGGGCAGATCAGGTACTTCCAGACCACCCACCCGGTGTCGAGCTCGACCGCCCAGAGGCGCAGGCGGACATCACCCCCCTCCGCCGGCCGGTAGCTGGCGGTCGCCTTCGAGCCGAGCCGGATCGTGCGGTCGAAGTCGACGCGCCGGAGGAGCGGGTTGCGCTCCTCGAAGTACTCGAACGCCTCCACGGGCGTCGGCGACGGCACCGGGGGCGCCTCGTTCAGCGACCGGCCGGGCAGGAATATCCGGTCAAACGCCTCGTACAGGTTCGGTTCCTGTCGGCCGCACTCGAAAATCGGCAGCGGGTCGGCGATCGCCAGCGAGGTCGTGGGCACCTGCCAACTCGTCGATGATGCCCCGGGTACGTGCAGCGACGAGCCGGAGACCGACGGTGACGTCAACTCAGTCGCACACGAGACCAGCAGGACCAGGGAGAGACCGGCCGCCGTGAGCACTGCCACACGAGCGCTCCTGCACGTCATGCCGACTCCTCAGACGGCAATCCGGTCGATGATCAGGGGCATCGGGGTCGGCGGCTCGTCGGTGACCTCGATGGCGCCCCGCAGGGCCTCCCTCGCTGCTGCGAACCTGGCCGGGTCGTCGGCGTGGAGTTCGAGCACCGGCTGGCCGGCCTCGATCGGGTCGCCGGGCTTGGCCAGGCACACGATCCCGGCCGAAGCACTGACCGGGTCCTCCTTGCGGGCCCGCCCGGCACCCAACCGCCAGGCGGCGATGCCCACCGATCGGCAGTCCAGCCGGCCGAGCACCCCGGAGGCCCCGGCGTCGACGGTCTCGACGTGCGGGGCGACCGGCAGCGGCGCCGTCGGGTCGCCACCCTGGGCCCGCACCATGTCGTCCCACACCTCTCTGGCCCGGCCCGAAGCCAGCACCTCGGCCGGGTCGACATCGAGGCCCGCCAGTGCCACCATCTCGCGGGCCAGCGCCAGGGTCACCTCGACCAGGTCGGCCGGACCGCCGCCGTCGAGCACCTCGACCGACTCGACCACCTCGAGGGCGTTGCCTGCGGTTCGTCCGAGCACCGTGTGCATCGCCGTGAGCAACGCAACCGTGCGGACCCCGTTGCGCTCCCCGAGCCCCACCATCGTCTGCGCCAGCTCCCTGGCCCGATCGACCTCGGGCAGGAACGCCCCCGAGCCGACCTTCACGTCGAGCACCAGGGCGTCGGTGCCCTCGGCGATCTTCTTCGACATGATCGAGCTGGCGATCAACGGGATGGAGTCGATCGTCGAGGTGACGTCGCGCAGTGCGTAGAGCCGCCGGTCGGCCGGAGCCAGGTCGGTCGTGGCCCCGGCGATCACCCCGCCGACGGTGCGCAGCACCTCGATCATGGCCTCGGGTTCAAGGGTCGCACTCCAGCCCGGGATCGACTCCATCTTGTCGAGCGTGCCGCCAGTGTGGCCGAGGCCCCGGCCCGACAACTGCGGCACCGCCGCCCCGCAGGCGGCCACGAGGGGCACGAGCACCAGCGACACCTTGTCACCGACACCACCGGTCGAGTGCTTGTCGACCGTCGGTCGGCCGACCCCGGACAGGTCGAGCGTGCGGCCGGAGTCGACCATCGCCCGGGTCCAGGTGGCCAGCTCGTCGGGCTCCATGCCGTTGAAGAAGATCGCCATCGCCAGCGCCGCCGCCTGCTCGTCGGCGATCACGCCGCCCTCGGCGTAGCGGCCGATGAACCATCGGATCTGCTCGTCGGAGAGGCGCCCACCATCACGCTTGGTGCGAATGACCTCGACGGCGTCCACGTTTCCCCCGATGGTCCGGTCAGTCGGCCAGGTCGTCGGGGCCGAACGCATCGGGCAGGAGTTCGCCAAGCGGCCTCGGTCCGCCCGGTCCGTCGACCAGCAGCGAGGCGCCACCGGCCTCGAACAGCAGTTGCCGACAACGGCCGCAGGGGGCGATCACCTCACCCGACGGGTTGGCCGCCACAGCCGCCAACAGCCGACCGCCTCCGGTGAGGTGCAGGTCGGACACCATTCCGCACTCGGCGCACAGCGTGAGCCCGTACGAGGCGTTCTCGACGTTGCAGCCCGACACGATGCGGCCGTCGTCGACGAGGCCGGCGGCACCGACCGGGAAGTCCGAGTAGGGGCAGTAGGCGGTGGCCGCAGCCTCAGCTGCGATCGAGCGCAGTGCCGACCAGTCGATGTCGCGAGGGTCCTGCATGCCCCCATGCTGCCGCATCCGGGGGGTCCGTCGCACCATGGCCCGAACGGTGATCTACCCTGTGCCCGTCGGGCACGACAGTCCGACCCGTCGACCTCGACCCGGGGATGCGTCCTTGCCCGCCACCACTGAATCACTCGAACTGATCCAGACCGTCGAGCCCGACATCCGGGCGCTCATGGAGACGCACAAGGAACGCCGCGAGCACTGGTACGCCCACGAAGTCGTCCCCTGGGAACAGGGCCGCAGTTTCCGCGACGAACCGTGGGACGAGTCCCAGGCGACCATCTCCCGGCCGGTGCGCACCGCACTCATCCTCAACCTGCTGACCGAGGACAACCTGCCCTACTACCACGCCCGCATCGCAGGGATCTTCCCTGACGACTCTGCGATGGCCGAATGGTCCAAGCTCTGGACGGCAGAAGAGGGCCAGCACGCGATCGCCATCCGCGACTTCCTCCTGACCTCGCGCAATTGCGATCCGCGCTCGCTCGAGGACGACCGACTGGCCACCGTCACGCGGGGCTGGCGCATCGGATTCACCGATCCGGTCGACATCTTCAACTACACGTCGGCCCAGGAACTCGCCACCCGTGTCAGCCACCGCAACGCCGGTGTGCATGCCGACGACCCGATCGCCTACGAGGTCATGAACCGGGTGGCGGTCGACGAGAACCACCACTTCATGTTCTACCGGGGCGTCACCACGGCCATGTTGCGCGAGGCACCGAGCCTGGTCCTCAAGTCGCTGCGCCAGGTGCTCACCAACTTCTCGATGCCCGGCACCGAGATCCCCAACTTCCAACGACGGGCGGTCGAGATCGCCAGGACCGGGATCTACAACCTGCGGGTCCATGCCGAACAGGTCGTCCAGCCGCTGCTCCGCTACTGGAAGATCGGCGAGATCACCGGGCTCGATGCCGAGGCGTCCGAGGCCCAGGAGGAGTTGATGGGCATCACCGGCACCCTCATCGAGCAGGCCGAGCGCTTCGAAGCCAGGCTGGCCCGCCGCAAGAGGACCTGACACGCGCCGATTCGCCACCTTGCGCCGTCCACCACTCCTTCAGCTACTGCGCCTGGTCGTGAGTCGACCCCACCGGGCCGCCTCCTGCCCACCGGAGCCGGCGGACTACCTGCTCCCCGACCTCGACGGTGGTCCCGGACCTTCCGTTGACGGGATCCCCGTGGCCCACACCCGCTCCGACGCCCACGGCTGGGCACCTGCGGTCCTGGCCGACTGCCGGGATCCGCTCTCCGAGGGGGCACCCGACCTGCGCGGCGTCTGGGTCGTCGAGCACGGCAGGATGCGCGGCATGGTCCAGCGCATCGAACAGGCCGGCGACCGCGTGGTGATCACGGTCGGCTGGCTGGTCCACGACATGCGTGCCGACGGCACCCTCGAGGGCGGCGTCCACGACGTGGACCCGAACTCCGGCGAGGTCCACGTGGCCGCCGAGTTCACCGACGGCCGACTCGACCTCCGACCGAACGGCGGACGGGTCCTGGTCTCCCGGAGGCTCGACCCCGCCGACGCCGAGGTCATGCACTGGCGCTACGGCCCGTTCAGCAACCGCTGTCGCCGCCTCGCCGGACCACCCGATGGAGCGGGCTCCACCTAGAGCGTGAACCGGTAGACGTTGGTGGCGCGTTCTTCGAATCCGAGGCGCTGGTAGAGGCGGTTGGCGGCGTCCCTCGACGGACGGGAGGTCAGGTCCACGGTCGTGGCGCCCTCCGCCCGGGCCCGGTCAAGGGCGGCCAGGTTGAGCGCCTCTCCGACACCCTTCCCACGGGCTGACCCATCGACCACCACGTCCTCGATCCATGCCCGGAGGCCGGTCGGGATGCGGAACAGCGCCAACGTGAGGCTCCCGACGATCACCCCGTCGGCCTCGGCGACGAGCAGCACCGAGGCCTCCGATGACACGATCGCCTCGAGGGCAGCGGCATCGGGCGCAGGATTCGAACGCGACAACTGCGGGATCAGCCGGGCCATCGCCCCGATCAGATCATCATCGACTTCGGTCGCCTCGCGGATCGCCACCATGGCCGCCGAGTGTACGTCCCGACGGTTCCGGTGGCCGGGAGCGCGTTGCCGGAGCCACGGATACCCTCGCGGCCAATGAGCGTTCCTCCCCCCGCACCACACCTCCACTGGGTCGAAGAGCCCGAACTCGAGGATCCGATCGTGCTGGCGGCCTTCGAGGGCTGGAGCGACGCAGGTGGAGCGGCCAGCACCGCCGCCCGCTACGTGCGCGACCACTTCGGAGCCAGCGAGATCGGCACGATCGAGGCCGAGGACTTCTTCGACTTCACGGTCGCCCGCCCGTTCGTCCGCCTGGTCGACGGCCAACGCATCATCGAATGGCCGGCCACGACCGTCCACGTCGCCAGACTGCCCGACTCGACCCACGACCTGGTCGTGCTCATCGGCCACGAGCCCCAGTTGCGGTGGCGCACCTTCGCCGACCACGTCGTCAGCGTCGCCCAGAAGGTGGGCGCCAGGCACGTCGTCACCCTGGGCGCCCTGCTGGCCGACGTGCCGCACACCCGGCCCGTCCAGGTCTTCGGCACCACCGACAACCACGAGCTCTCCGATCGACTCGGCCTCATGCCATCGACCTACGAAGGCCCCACCGGCATCGTCGGCGTGCTCGGCGCCCGCCTCCGCGAGTCGGGCCTCTCGACGGCCTCGATCTGGGCCAGCGTTCCCGCCTACGTGTCGAGCGCCCCATCCCCGAAGGCCGCTCTGGCCCTCGTCGAGAAGATCAGCGTGGTCCTCGGCGTTCCCCTGCCACGCACCGACCTCGAGATCGCCAGCGAGGTCTACGAACGCGAGATCAGCGACCTGGTCGCCGAAGACGAGCGCACCGCCGAGTTCGTCGAGGACCTCGAGGAGGACTTCGACGCCAGGGAACTCGAGGACGACCTCGACTCCGGGAACATGGAGGACATGTTCCGCGGCAACGAAACGGCAAGCATCTCCGACAACCCCGGAGAACTGGTCGCCGAGGTCGAGGACTTCCTGCGCAGACACCCCGGCCGGGGTTAGGCGCCGTCCGTCCGATCGGCTCCGGCCCATGGCGGATCCCTTGGCGCATCGAAGCGCACCTCCAACGCCTCTCCACGGATCGCCGCGAAGGACTCAGCGACCCATTCGTCGGGGAGGATCATGTCCTCCGGCATCTCCCCCTCGGCGAAGAAGCCCACGTCCCGGCACTCCAACGGATGTGGCGTGAGCGAACCACCGGTCATCCGGCAGTGGAATACCAGCGAATACAGCGGGATCCCGGTGAAGCCCAGGCGTAGGCCGTCGAGGATGGCGATCGGCCGGATCACCTCGCAGTCGATGCCGGTCTCCTCACGGACCTCCTTGACCACGACCTCCGCCGGCGAGTAGCCGACGTCCGCCCAGCCGGTCGGGTACAGCCAGAGCCCGGAATCGGCCCGCTGCACGAGCAGGATCTCTCCGTCGTCATTGCCGACGACGGCTCCTACCGTGACCTTCGGCGTGACGTAGCCGGGAACGCCCGATCCCACGGACGTCAGCCATTCGGCCACGAGCGTCTCGGTGTCGAAGGGCGAGCCGGCCCGCACCCGGATGTCTGCGGCGACGTGGAGCACCTCTTCGAAGCGCTCCCGTTCGTAGACCACGTCGGAGAAGGCCAGACCCGTCCGGGCGATGGCCGCCAACGCCTCCGACCAGCGCAGGAGATCCCGTGCTGAGGGGGCATCGTTGGTCTTCACGAGGGCCGACCGTAGGCGATGTCCGCGCCGGACCTGGCCGCCGGACCCGAACACAGGATCAGAAGTCGACGTCGATCCAGCGTAGGACAGCGAGTTCGATCTCGGCCAGGTGCTCCCCGTCGACGATCTTGGAACCGGAGATGTCCCGGACATAGAACGCATCGACCACGTCGGAACCCAGCGTCTGCACGCGGGCGCTCACGATGTCGAGGTCGAGCTCGGCGAACGCACGGGTGATCCGGTACAGGACACCCACACCGTCCGGGCAGGTGACCTCCAGCACCGTGGCCGTCGCCGAGGTGCGATTGTCGACGGTGACCTTCGGCCGGGCCGGGCGGGCCGACGTCGGCGCCGTCCGGTACGTGCGTGAGCGATCTCCCAGTCGAGCGGCCACTGCCAGGCGGCCGGCCAGGGCCAGATCGACCTGCCGGCAGATGTGCTCCCAGTCGGGGACCTCGCCGAACGCCCCCTCCACCCGGAACACAGAGAGCGCCCTGCCGACTTCCGTGTACGCCGCAGCCGAGACGACCCCCGCCCCGTTGAGGGCGAGCACCCCGGCGATCTTGGAGAAGGCACCCGGTCGGTCGTCGGCCACGACCGTCAACGTCGAGCCGTCACCCCGCACGATCATCCCCTCGCCTTCGAGCAGTTCCCGCTGCGACTCGTCGGGGAACCGACCTCCGACCACCTCGTCGAACCCACCGCCGGCGAGGACATGGTCGGCCCGCCGAACCAGCTCCTCGACGAGTTCCGCCTTCCATGCACTCCACGCCGACGGTCCGGTGGCGATCGAGTCGGCCTCGGTGAGGGCACCCAGCAGGGCCAGCAGTTGACGGCCCCCGACCGCATCCGC
>CAJXIS010000018.1 GCA_913054115.1 uncultured Acidimicrobiaceae bacterium
AGGGGCCGCCTCATCCCGGTCATCACCTGGGGATCGATGACCCGGCCACTGACCGACGAGGAGTCGGCTTCGATCGGCGGTGACCGCACCTGGGGCGTCATTCCCGCCGACCCGTCGGGCACGACGGTGCGTCGGCTGGCGGACGGAAGGATCCTCGTTCGCAACGTCTACAGCTACAGCAGGCGGTCCCGGATCGACGGCCGCGGGAGGGAGCGGGCCGGGCGGGCGCACCGGCGGTCGTTCGAGCGCCGCTTCCCCGGGCTCACCCACGTGCCCTTCGACTACACGTGGGGCGGCGCCCTCTCGATGGCCCGCAACGGCCAGCCGCTGTTCGGAAGCCTGGGCGACGGCCTGCTCGGCGCCCTCGTCCACAACGGCACCGGAATCAGTCGGGGCACCGTCTGTGGGAAGCTCATCGCCGAGATGGCCTGCGGCGAGGGCTCGGACCTGCTCGACACGATGCTGGCCATGGGCCGGCCCAATCGGAACCTCCCGGCACCGGTCCTCGGCTGGGGTGTCAGGATGTATGCCCGGCGCCTGCAACTGCAGGCCGGCCGCGAGATGTAGGGGGAGCACCCATGACACAGCGCGTCGCCCTGGTCACCGGAGCCACGTCGGGCATCGGACGCGCCTGCGCCCTCCGGCTGGCCGCCGACGGGTTCGCCGTGGTCGTGGGCGGACGCAGCTCCGAGCGGGCCACCGAGGTGGTCGATGAGATCACCGCCGCCGGCGGCACGGCCACCACCGCCCTCGGCGACGTGGCTGAGCCGGGCTACGGCGAGGCCGCCGTGGCCGCCACGGTCGCTGCGCACGGCCGCCTGGACGTGCTCGTCAACGCCGCCGGGGTCATCACCCGCTCCGACGCCGAGGGCACCACCGACGACGAGTGGCACCGGGTCATGTCGACCAACGTCGACGGGCTGTTCCGGGCCAGCCGGGCCGCCCTGCCGGCCATCCGTGCGGCCGGCGGCGGGTCGATCGTCAACATCAGCTCGACCAACGGCCTGGTCGGCGGGTCGGGCCTCGCCGCCTACTGCGCCTCGAAGGGGGCCGTCACGAACCTCACCAGGGCCATGGCCCTCGACCACGCCGCCGAGGGCATCCGGGTCAACGCCGTGTGCCCGGGCGCCGTCGATACCCGGATGCTGTACTCCGAGCGGTCCGACACGATCGACGAGGTCCGCGACATGAACCTGCCCGACATCCCCGAGGGCCGGATTCCCGACGGGTCGGAAGTGGCCGAACTGGTGGCCTTCCTCGCCGACGACCGGTCCCGCCACATCACCGGCACCAACATCTCGATCGACGGGGGGTACACCGCACAATGAGCACGTCCAGCGAACCGCAGGGATCCATGGCCGACCGCATCGTCGTCGTCACAGGCGGCGCCAGGGGCATCGGTCGGGCGATCGTCGACCGCTTCGCCGCCGACGGGGCCACGGTCGTGATCGGCGACCTCACCGACCCCGGCGAGGTCGGCGCCGGCCTCGACGTTGCGGGGCACCGCGAATGGGTGCCCCTCGACGTCACCGACGAGACCTCGGTGCTCGAGTTCGCCCAGTCGGTCGAGGCCGGGCACGGCGGCGTCGACGTGCTGGTGAACAACGCCGGGATCATGGCCGAGCGGTCGATCACCGAGGAGTCGCTGGCCGAGTGGGACCTCACCATGGCGGTGAACCTGCGGGGGCCATTCCTCATGGCCAAACACCTGGTCCCCCTCATGGAGGGCCGGGAGGGCGCTTCGATCATCAACATGGGGTCGATCGAGGGGCTGGCCGCCAACCGCCACCACGCCGCCTACTGCGCATCGAAGGGCGGCGTCCACGCCCTGACCCGCGCCCTCGCCGTCGACCTGGGCCCCATCGGGATCCGCTGCAACGCCATCGCCCCTGGCTGGATCGACACCGACCTGAACCGGTCCTACATCGAACGCCACCCCGACCGCGAGCAGGTGGTCGCCGACCTGGCGCGCCTGCACCCGGTCGCCCGGATCGGCGACCCTGCCGACATCGCTGCCACCGCCTGCTGGCTGGCCTCGGCCGACGCCGGCTTCGTGACCGGCCAGGTCATCCAGGTCGAGGGCGGCCGCACGGTCCGCCTCTCGCTCCCGACGGCGCTCGAACCCTGACCGTTCAGGCGTCGAGCAGCGCCGGCACGTCGACGAACGAGGCAACAACCACGTCCGGGGTTCCGGAGGCGGCGGCCACCGCCTCTGGCAGGTACTTGCCGGTGCGCACGAGCACGCCGATGAGCTCGCAGCGCTGGGCGGCCAGCACGTCGTTCTCGATGTCGTCGCCCACCATCGCGATCCGTTCGGGCTCGAGGCCCAGTTCGGCGATCCCGGCTGCGAAGAAGTCGGGCGATGGCTTGCCGAGCACCACCGGCGTGCGGCCGGACGACTCCTCGAGCGCCGCCACGTAGGCACCGGTGTCGAGCTCCATGCCGGCGGCTGTTCGCCAGTAGAGGTTGCGGTGCATGGCGACGAACTCGGCGCCGTCCAACAGGTGCCCGAAGGCCCGGTTGAGCTGGGTGTGGGTGAAGTTGAGGCCGGCGCCGCCGATGATCACGACGTCGACCGGGCCGTCGTCGTCGGGGCCGACCAGGTCGATGCCCTCCAGGTCTTCACCGAGGTCGCCCGAGTTGAGGAGGAAGCAGCGGGCGCCCTCGTGGTGCCGCCGCAGGTACACGGCGGTGGCGGCGGGCGCCGTGAGGATCTCGTCGGGGTCGACGGGCATGCCGGCTTCGGTGACGAGGCTCGCCACCTGGGCCCGCGTGCGGGTGGTGGTGTTCGTGGCGAAGCGCAACGGCACGCCCCGGTCCCGGAGGTCGGCCAACGCCTCGGGGGCTCCGTCGATGGCGACCCAGGACACCGAGAGGACGCCGTCGATGTCGATCAGCAGTCCCTCGATCATGTTCTCGTCCCCCGTTCGGGTCATCCTCCCTCGGCACCCACCAGGTTGCCGAAGCGGTGGAGCGTCCGGCTGATGGACTGCTCCCGAAGGTACCAGCGCAGCTCGAGGCGCCCGGATGCCGTCACGGCCTCGTCGACGAGGTCGACCTCGGCGGCGATGGCGGCGCGGCGCACCTCGTCGGCGACGGTGCCGACGGCCCGGATGCGGCCGAACCGGTGGTCGGTCAGCGACGTGGCGAAGGCTGTGTCGTCCTCGTCGGCAAGGCGGCTGACCCGCGGCTCGACGCCGCAGCGACGGGCGGCGGCGAGCACCCTGGCGACCTCGGCGTCGGTTGCACCCTCGCCGATGCGGACGATCACGTCCGGGTGGGGCCGGTAGCGCAGGACGTTGGCCTCGCAGACCAGGTCGCTGGGATCGTGCTCGACGCCGTAGTGATCGGCCCACCAGCGATCGTCGTCGGACACGTGGCCGGCCAGGTCGGTGGCCGCTCCGGCCGGCCGCCAGGTGCCGAGCTGGAGCAGGTAGTCGAAGCCGCCGGCCTTGGCGCCGGGTCCGATGGAGGAGCGCTTCCAGCCGCCGAAGGGCTGGCGCCGGACGATGGCGCCCGTGATCGGCCGGTTGACGTAGGCGTTGCCCACCTCGACCCGCTCGAGCCAGCGGTCGACCTGTGCGTGGTCGAGCGTGTGGATGCCGCCGGTGAGGCCGTAGTCGACGGCGTTCTGGAGGTCGATGGCGGCGTCGAGGTCGGGGGCGGCCATCAGGCCGAGCACCGGGCCGAAGCACTCGGTGTGGTGGAAGTCCGAACCGGGCGCCACGCCGGCCTTGATGCCCGGGGTCCAGCAGCGTCCCTCGTCGTCGAGCCGGCGGGGTTCGAGGAGCCAGCGCTCGCCGGGGGCGAGGGTGGTGAGAGCGTCGGCCAGCTTCCCGGTGGCTGGACCGATCAGCGGCCCGAAGGTGGTCGCCGGGTCGGTGGCGGGGCCGACGACCAGTGAGGCGGCGGCGTCCACGACCTGCCGGAGGAACCGTTCGTCGTGGGCGACGCTCCCGACGAGGATCCCGAGGCTGGCGGCCGAGCACTTCTGGCCCTGGTGGCCGAATGCGGACCTCACCAGGTCGGCGGCGGCCAGGTCCAGGTCGGCGCTGGGGGTGACGATCAGGGCGTTCTTGCCGCTGGTCTCGGCGAAGAGTCGCAGGTCGGGCCTCCACGAGCGGAACAGGTCGGCGGTCTCGACTCCTCCCGTGAGGATCACGCCGTCGGCTGCGGTGACGATGCGCCGTTTCACGTCGGAGTCCGCCGTGTGGACGAAGCGCAGCAGGTCGGTGGGCACGCCGGCGGCCCAGCAGGCCTCGGCCACGATCTCGGCACATCGGCGGGTCCGGGACGCCGGCTTGAAGATGACACCGTTGCCGGCGGCGAGGGCGCCGACCACGCCGCCGCACGGGATGGCGACCGGGAAGTTCCATGGCGGGACGACTGCGACGACGCCGAGCGGTGTGAAATCGGCGGCGCCGACCCGTTCGAGTTCGAGGCAGCGCTCGGCGTACCAGCGGGCGAAGTCGATGGCCTCGCTGACCTCCGGGTCGGCCTCGGGCAGGGTCTTGCCGGCCTCGTGCGCCATGGTCACGAGCAGGTCGTCGTGACGGGCGATGAGCTCATCGGCCACACGGCGCAGGACCTGGCGGCGCTCGGACGCCGGTCGGGCCGACCATGCCACCTGTGCGGCACGCACCCCGGCGACCATGGCGTCGAGCTCGGCCACCGAGGCGACGGCCGGGGTCTGCGGCGGCAGCGCCTCGCGGTCGGACAGCGTCGCCAGCCACGCCCGGGTCGAGGCCATCGAGGGGTCGGTGTCGGGCTGGTTGGCGAAGCCGATCTCGGGCACCTCGATGGGCTCGGCCCCACGGCGGGGCACCGAGCCGACGGCCCAGCGCATGGTGACGGCCTCGCGGAAGCGGTCGGCCTGCTCGGCGAAATCCGGCGTGCCGGGCCGGAGCGTGAAGAGGTGGCAGAGGAAGTTCTCGGGGGCGGCGTTCTCCTCGAGGCGTCGGAACAGGTAGCTGATCGCCACGTCGAAGTCGTCGCGCCCGACGATGGGCGTGTAGAGCAGCATGCCGCCGGTGGCGTCGCGCACCGATCGGGCCTGGGCGGGCGCCATGCCCTGGAGCATCTCGAACTCGACCCGGTCGGCGACGCCGCGCTGCTCGGCCAGCAGGTGGGTCCAGGCCACGTCGAAGAGGTTGTGGCTGGCGAGTCCGATGCGCACGGCGTCGGCGTGCCCGGGGCGCAGCACCCAGTCGACGCAGCGCTTGTAGTTGGCGTCGACCTCGGCCTTGGTGGCGTAGGGCGCCTGGGCCCAGCCGTGCACCTCGGCCTCGACCCGCTCCATCGCCAGGTTGGCGCCCTTGACCAGGCGGACCTTGATCCCGGCCCCACCGGCTGCACGGCGACGCTGCGCCCACCCGGTGAGCCGCTGCAGGGCGTCGAACGAGTCGGGCAGGTACGCCTGCAGGACGATGCCGGCCTCGAGGCCGAGCAGGTCGGGCTCGTCGAGCAGTTCGGTGAACGCCCGGATGGTGAGCTCGAGGTCGCGGTACTCCTCCATGTCGAGGTTCACGAAGGTGGGTGGCGACGACGTCATCGCCCGCTGGTAGAGCACCCGGAGTCGGCCCTTGATGCGCTCGGTGGTGTGGTCGAAGGCCCAGAGGTTGATCTGGCTGGCGATGGCCGAGACCTTGATCGACACGTAGTCGACCTCGGGGTCGTCGATCAGCAGGAGGGTCTGCTCGAAGCGCCGCTCGGCCTCGCCGTCCCCGAGCACGGCCTCGCCAAGCAGGTTGACGTTGAGTGCGTAGCCCTCGGACCGGCGTTCGGCCAGATGCGCACGACGCCGGTCGGGTTCGGCGTCGACGACGAGGTGGCCGACCATGCCGCGCATCCGGCGGCGGGCCAGCGGCATCACGAGGCGAGGGAGCAGCGGAGCGAGGCGGGCACCGGCGCGCAGGGCCAAACGGTCGAGCGGGCCGAGGAAGCCGGGGAGGTCGCCGGCCGCGACGAGGCGGGCCAGCTCGCGGGCTGCGGCACGGTCGTCGCGGTGGCGGGCCACCCGGTCGACGAAGCGCATCGTGAAGGCCACCCCGTCCGGGTCGGCGATGAGCCCGGCGAGCCGGTTGCCGACGGCCCGTTCGTCACGGGTCTCGTCGGCGTCGGCCACGTTGATCCAGTGGGCGACGAGGGCGACGGCGTCCCCGGCGAGGCGGCCGGCCCCGTCGGAGGCGTCGATGTCGGACCGGGCGTCGTCCGAAGGGTGTGCGGCGGTCGTCTCGATCATGTCTTCAGTCTGAAGGAACGAACTTCCGGGGTCTTGTACGATCGGGACCCTGATGGCGTCCGAATCGGACAATTCGGCCCCCCACGCCCCTGATCACGGGCCGACCGGGGCGATCCAGCCGCTGCTGGAGCTCTTCGACTCGCTGCCCCAGGTCATGTTCTGCATGAAGGGCGCCGACGGTCGCTACCTGGCCGTCAACGACGCATTCGTGCGCCGGTCGGGTCGCCGCTCGAAGCGCGACGTCCTCGGCGCACGGGCGACCGACCTGTTTCCCGCCCCCCTGGCCGAGCGCTACGAGGAACAGGACGGGCATGTCTTCGCCAGCGGCGAGCCCCTCCGGGACGAACTCGAGCTGATCCGCCGGCCCGACGGATCGTTCGGCTGGTACCTCACGATGAAGCTGCCGGTCGAGGAAGCAGGCGAGGTCACTGCGCTCGTGAGCGTGAGCCGCGACCTGGCGACGCCCAGCGACGAGAGGATCGCCCTCGAGGCGCTGACCCGCGTCGTCGAACTCGTCCAGGCCCGCCTCGACGAGCCGCTGCGGGTGGCCGACCTGGCCGATGCGGCCGACTGCTCCGAGGCGCAACTGGAGCGCCGCATGAAGAAGGTGTTCGGCCTGACGGCCACCCAGTACGTCCTACGGGTCCGGGTCGAACGGGCCACCGAGATGCTCACCGGCAGCGACGACCCGATCGCCCTGATCGCCGCAACCTGCGGGTTCTACGATCAGGCTGGCCTCACGAGGCAGTTCGCCCGGCTGGCCGGCGAGACCCCGGCCCGCTTCCGGGCGTCACATTCGGGCTGACCTGCGGGCTGACTAATCGGGCGTCACATTCGGGCTGACCTGCGGTCAGACGCCGAGGTCGTCCCTGATCTCGTCGCCGTGCTCGTCGTTGCGGGGTGGCGGCCGCCGGACGCTGGTCGGCGTGGCGGACAGGCCGATCGGCGAGCGCACGGATCGGAAGGCGCCCTCGCCGTTGCCGAGCACGTCGATCGGGTCGAGCCCGAGCGCCTCGGCGGTGGCGAAGGCTGATCGGACGTCGTTGATCGGACCCGCCGGGATGCCGGCGGCCTGCAGCCTCCCGACCCATTCATCGACGGTGCCGCCGGCGAGGACCTCCTCGATCTCGGCGGCCAGGGCATCGACGTTGGCCAGCCGGCTCTCGTTGACGGCGAACCTCGGGTCGTCGCACCAGTCGGGGCGCCCGAGCACGTCGGCGAAGCGCTCCCACAGCACGGGGCTGGCGGCGGCGACGGCGACCATCCCGTCGGCGGCCCGGTAGGGCTCGTAGGGGACGATGGAGGGGTGCCGGTTGCCATGCCGACCGGGGTCGGCGTCGACGGCGACATGGGCGCTGCCCACGTTGAGCAGCCCGGCCAGGGCCGACTGCATCAGCGAGACCTCGACGTGCTGGCCCAGGCCGGTCTCCCGACGCTCCTCGACGGCGGCGAGGATGCCGATGGTCGCGTAGAGGCCGGTGAGCTTGTCGACCACGGCCGAGCCGACCTTGGATGGCCCGCCGTCGACCTCGCCGGTGACGTGCATGAGCCCGCTCATGGCCTGGACGAGGAAGTCGTAGCCGGCCAGGTCGCCGCCGGCGCCCGTGCTGCCGAAGCCGGTGACCGAACAGGTGATGACGCCGGGGTGTTCGGTGGCGAGCGAGTCGCGGTCGAGCCCGAAGCGGGCCATCGTGCCGGACCGGAAGTTGTCGACGACCACGTCGGCGCCGATGGCGATGCGTCGGGCCACGGCCAGGTCGTCCGGCATGCGCAGGTCGAGGGCGATGGACCGCTTGTTGCGGTTGAGGGTCAGGTAGTAGGTGCTGGTCGCTCCGTCGCCGTCGTCCCACCACGGCGGGCCCCAGGTGCGGGTGTCGTCGCCGACTCCTGGCTGTTCGACCTTGATGACGTCGGCGCCGAGGTCACCGAGCACCATCGTGGCCAGCGGCCCGGCCAGGACCCGGCTGAAGTCGGCGATGCGGAGGTGGCCGAGGGCGCCGCGCTCCGCACGGTCGTCGAGGAGGGCCATGGTGGTCAGTCTGCCGCGGCGGCGCTCAGGCCCGGTCGGCCACGTCCGGGTTCCTCCACACGATCAGCACGGCGTTGCCCCCGACGGCGGGGTCGTCCATGTAGTCGGGGATGGCGCCCAGGGCCTCGAAGCCGTTCTTCAGTTGGAAGCTGAGCGTCGGGTCGTAGAGCTCGCCGGTGACGACCCTCTCGACGTACTCGTCGGCGGTCATCTCGTGGAGGTGGTCCTTGTAGCCGGGGATCACGCCGCCGGCCACGATCCCCTGCTTGCCGAAACGGCGGACCACGTCCTTGCGCCGGACGTAGAGCTGCTGGCCGATGCCGAGTCGGCGGTAGTCGGGGTCGACGGCGATGGTGATGCCGTAGTACCAGTCGCCGTCGGCCGAGTGATTGCCACACGAGTTCTCGCCGATGAGGTCGTCGAGCGAGTGGTGGGGGTCGTCGAAGTCGAAGTCGATGAAGATCCCGACACCCATGCCGACGGGCCGGCCGTCGTGGAGTGCGACGAACCCGCCCTCGGGGAAGGTGTCGCAGTAGACCTCGATCTCCTCGGTGACCAGCAGGTCCTCGATGCCTGCCGTGGGGAACGCCGCCCGCTCGATGGCCGCCAGTTCGACGGCCCACTCGGCGCGGATCTGCTCGTAGGTGATGTCGTCGGCGGTGACGGTCACGGTGTCCTCCTCAGCCCGGGAACGGGATGTGCACGTACTCGTTGTGGCTGGGCACACCCCACACCGCCCAGAAGTCCTGTGTGCGAGGCCGCATGACGACGGCACCGCTGGACTCGATGTGGTGGGGATCGTCGGATTCGCGGCAGATCGAGTCGGGGTCGCGCGTGATCGCCATGCAGTCGTCGGCGCTGATGCCGTCGCGGTCGAGCAGGTCGGTCGCCCGCTTGAGCCGGCGGACGGAGCTGGCCGTGAGGTCGGCCGGCCGTTGGGCCTGCACGGCGGTGGCGTCGTCCCAGATGGTGTGGTTGGTGTGGACCAGGGCGTCGCCGTCGAGGCTCGCCCACGGCCGGGCGGTCGGCATGCCCTCGACCATGTAGCCGGAACCCGTGGCATCGAACAGGAGGTAGCTGTGGGCGCCGGCCAGGTCGGCGTCGAGCACGACCTCGAGCGCCTCTTCGGCGTTCGAACGGAGCAGCGCATCGCGGACGACCGTGGGCCAGGTCACGCCGGTGCCGCCGTCGAGGCCGGTGAGGTTGTTGATCCCGACGCACACGCCTGCCTCGTTCATGCCGATCTGGCCGAGGCAGCCGGTGGTGCTGAACACGAGCGCCGCCGGCCCGTCGTCGGGGCGGACACGGAGCAGGACCACGTGCTCGGTCGCCGAGTCGTGCATGTCCCAGGTCTGTGCGTAGAAGCCGGATCCCCCGGCCCTGGCGTCGGGGACGACGAAGGCGGTGCAGTCGTCCTCGACCACCTCGGCGGGATGGTGGCCGCCGACGGCGGCCCGGACGGTGTCGACGAAGTCGGTGAAGCCGCCGACCACGACCGCTTCGGCCAGCGTGATGCCGGCGCCCTCGGCGATCCCGCACATCTCCTCGTGGAGGGTCGGCGAATGGGCCGCATGGGCGGGGATGCAGGCCTCGGCGAGTTGCAGGATCCCGTCGCGGTCGAGCTGCCCTCCGCTCCATGCGCCGGAACCGGCCAGGCGGACGCGCTCGTCGGCGTAGGCACGGATCTCGTCGGCGTAGCCGCTGCCGTGGGCATGGCCCATGGCCGCCGGGCTGCCGGTCAGGTCGAGGATACGGAGTGCGGGACGCTTCATATCCGGCAGTCTGGCGCAAGGTTCGGGACATTGCAAGGGATTTCGTTGCCACAGTCATCCACTACAACGGATTCCGTTGTCACTACTCACTGTTCCGACGGTTTCCGTCGCTTCCCGACGGTGTCGTCAGATCGAACCATGCGCCAGAATGGCCCGATGGACGAGCCACTCCGCCTCACCGACGAGGTCGCCGAAGCCCTGGCAGCCGGACGACCCGTTGTGGCCCTCGAGTCCACGATCATCGCCCACGGCATGCCCCATCCCCGCAACGTCGAGACGGCGCTCACCCTCGAAGCCCTCATCCGATCCGGAGGGGGCCGTGCCGGCCACCGTGGCCCTGGTCGACGGGAAGCTCCGGGTGGGGTTGACCGGCGACGAGCTCGAACGGCTCGGCACATCCGAGCAGGTGGCCAAGGTCTCCCTCCGCGACATGGGCGCCGTGCTCGCCTCGGGCGGTCTCGGCGCAACGACCGTGGCCGCCACCATGTTCGCCGCCCATCTGGCCGGCATTCGGATCTTCGCCACCGGCGGCATCGGCGGGGTCCACCGGGGCGACGGCGGCGACGCCTCCGCCGATCTGACGGCCCTCGGCCGCTTCCCCGTGGCGGTGGTGTGTGCCGGCGCCAAGGCGGTGCTCGACCTGCCCCGCACCCTCGAGGCGCTCGAGACCCTCGGCGTGCCGGTCCTCGGGTGGCTCACCGGCGCCTTCCCCGAGTTCTGGACGCAGGGCTCGGCCCTGCCGGTGAGCGCCCGGGTCGACGGAGCCACCCATGCCGCGGCCGTGCTCGACGCCCACTGGTCGGCCGGGCTGTCCACCGGCGTCGTTCTCGGCGTCCCGATCCCGGCAGGACACGAGGCCGACCGGGCCGTGATCGATGCGGCCATCGTCAGAGGCCTGGCGGCAGCCGACGCAGCCGGCATCACTGGCAGCGAGGCCACCCCGTTCCTGCTGGCCCACATCGCCGAAGCCACCGACGGCGCCAGCCTCGACGCCAACGTGGCCCTGGTGCAGGAGAACACCCGCGTTGCCACCGAGGTGGCGGTGGCGCTCGCCGCTACCAGGTGACCTCGGCCAGCCCGATGCCCGATTCCCCGGCCACGGCGTAGAAGAGCAACGTCCGACCGGCATCTTCGAACAGGGCCGGATCACGCAACTGGTGGACCGGACCGTTCGCCGCCCCCCGGATCGACGGTCCGACCGGAAGGTCGACGCCCTCCCACGTTCGCTCGGGCCGCAGCACCTCGAAGGGCTCGGATGCCCGCCACGCCGCCCAGTCGCCGTCGAGGTCGACCGTCGAGTGGAGGATCGCCTCGGGGGCGTCACCGACCCGCGTCCAGAACACGTGGAGCACGCCATCGCGTACGGACACGGCCGCATGGCGCATCTCGGGTTCGAACAGGGTCGGCCCCCGCTCCCACCCCCCACGCCCGTCCGGCGACCGGTAGGTGACGCCGGGCATCGCGAGTGCGTACGTCGCCCCGTCGTGGTGAAACGCCCGCAGGTAGGTGTGCGGAACCTCCCCGGGCAGCACCCGGAACGCGATGCCATCCGTCGACACGGCCACCTTCGAGACCTGGCGCCCCAGACCCGCCAGGCCGTGGAAGTAGCAGACCACCTCGCCGGCCGCCTCGTCGACGTGGACGTCCGGCGAGGCAACGTGCGGGATGGTCAGGTCGCCGTGCAGGTCGGCCGGCATCCGGTCGGCGCCGAGGGCGGCCTCGTAGCGGGTGCGGATCGCGTCGAGCTGTTCGTCGGAGGCCTCGGGCGGCTCCATCAGGAGCCCCGAGTCGGCGAGGTGGAGTGCCCCCGGCGGGTGGACGGTCCACGGGCCGGTGACCTCGTCGGCGAACGCCAGGCGGATGTGGGCGCCCTTGTGGTCGGCGAAGTAGAGGTACAGGCGCCCCAGCGGATCCTCGACCCAGTCGGGGACGCGCAGCACCGACGGACCCTGGATGTTGGTGCCGATGCCCGGGTGGGTGTCCGGGCCGACGATCGGGGCGTCGACCAGGCGGAAGGCCGTCGGCCGACCGGTCATGCCGGGGCGATCGCGTACTCGGCCAGGCGGGCGTGGAGCGGCATCGCTGCGTCGAGCACCGGTCGCAGGTGGTCGGGCACGGCGGCGGTGCTCGGCTCCCACGGCCGGAAGCCGGTGCTCGAGTGGGCGGCGTCGTACCAGTGCTTCGCCCAGACGCCGTCCTCGGGCTTGGGGCCGGCGGGCCACGAGAGCATGGCATCGTCGAAGTCGAGCCCCAGGCGGTGACACAGTTCGGTCAGGGCCGCTCGCGGATCGCGGCGCAGCACCGTGGCGTCGAGCACCACGGGCTCCTCCCCCGCCGCCAGGATCGAGTCGAGCAGCTCGACCTGCACCTCGAGGCCGGTGTCGGCGAGGGTGGCGTCGTCGAGCCGGACCGCCAGCGAGGCCAGCATCTCGGTGGGCTCGCGGATGAGCAGGATGTTGCGGCACTCGCCGAGGAAGGCCCGGTCCAGGTCGACGATGTGGTGGGCCATCTGCTTGAAGAACACGACGGACGTGTCGTAGGCGCCGAGCATGACCTCGGCCACCACCCGCTCCCCGTCGGGGTCCTGGGCGGCCAGCACCTCGTCACGGCCCGGATGCACGCGGCCGGAGACCCGCAGGTAGTGGGCGTACAGCGGTTCGTCGAGTGCGGTGGTGTCCGACCGTTGGGCGAACGAGTACATCAGGACCGTCGAGATGTTGCGCGGCCCCGAGCAGGAGTTGATGCGCAGGGTCACGCCCCGACGTCCCGGGCCACCGCCTCCCGGTAGAGCCCGCGGAGCCGCTGGGTCATCGGACCGGGGATGTCGCCGCCGATGGTCCGGCCGTCGACCTCGGTGACCGGCGTGAGGCCGCCGAACGTGCCGGTGACGAAGGCCTCATCTGCGCCGTAGACGTCGTCCAGGGAGTACGGGGCCTGGTGGGTGCGGATCCCGGCGGCTTCGGCCTCCTGGAGCACGACCTCCCGGGTGATGCCGTTGAGGTTGTAGACGCCGGTCGAGGTCCAGAGCTCGCCGTCCCGCACGACGAAGAAGTTGGTGGCGTTGCAGGTGGCCACGGCGCCGGTCGGGTCGAGCATGAGCGCCTCGTCGGCGCCGGCCTTCACGGCCTGGATGAGGGCGATGACCTCGTGGAGCTTCGAATGGCAGTTCAGGCGCTGGTCGAGGATCTCGGGGCCGGGTCGCCG